>NZ_VFTK01000069.1:0-15573 GCF_006439495.1 Mesorhizobium sp. B3-1-8 | reverse complement strand
CAACTTCATGGGCTTCGTCAAACTCGCCGCTATCGCCATCTGGCTCAAATAGTTAAATCGTCACCACCGCCTAGAGCATGATCCCGAAAAGTGGGAACCGGTTTTCGGACAAGATCATGCTCCAACAAAGAGTTAGAGCGTGACGGCGATTCGACGAAACGCTATCACGGCCTAACGCGCGGTGCTCTCGCGCCGCATGAGGTCGAAGCCGAGGTCGACGATCCGCTGTTCAGGCCGATTGCCGGCGATCGCCGCAAGCGCCATGGCGACGGCGCGGGTGCCGATTTCATAGCGGTGCGTGCGCACGCTGGTGATCGAAGGAAACGACACCTGCATCATGTCGAGATCGTTGAAGCCGACAATGCCGATCTGCTTCGGCACGTCGATCGATGCGCGATGGCATTCGAACAGAACGCCAAGCGCGATATCGTCATTGTTGCAGAACACGCCGTCCAGCGTCGGTATCTTGGCCAGCGCGTCGCGGAACAACTCGCGCCCCAGCGTCACGCTTGACGGCACCGGCGTCGTGGTGACGAGCCGCGGATCGAAAAGGCCGGCGGCCTCCATGGCGGCGCGATAGCCGGCAAGGCGTCGCTGCGAACGCGGATCCATTCGCGCGCCGATGAAGCCGATCTTGCGGTATCTGGCCTGCAGGAGGTGTTCGGCGGCAGTCCTGCCGCCGTCGAAATGGGAAAAGCCGACCATCATGTCGACCGGGTCCGGCCCGGTCTCCATCACCTGCACCACCGGGCAGCCGGCATTCTCCAGCAGTCGTCGCGCGTTGGGTGTCTGGTCGATACCGGCCACGATCAGCGCCGCCGGGCGCTGCGATCCGAAAACCTGCAACAGCCGCTCTTCCTCGAGGCCCGAATAATGGGTGTTGCCGATCTGGATGCGGAACGGGCTGTCGGAAAGGCTGTCATAGATGCCGCGCACCACTTCGGCGAAGACGTTGTTGGTCAGCGAAGGCACCAGCACGCCGAACACCTCGGCGCGCGCCGAGGCAAGCGCGCGGGCATTCGGGTCAGGCACGTAGCCAAGTTCGTCGACAGCGGCCTGTATCTGCCGTCGCAGATCCTCCGATACCCGCCCGGGCTCACGCAGCGCGCGCGACACGGTGATCGCGCCGACACCCGCCTTGCGCGCCACATCGGCAATGGTCGGACGGCCGCCGCCACGGCGGGAACGCGGCTTGGTCAAGGCCCTGTCCCCCCGTCTTCGACGCGCGGCCGCAACATCACGATCGGCGTCCGTGTCATCGCGCCACCAGGTCAGCTCTGCCGATTGAGGTCGCGCATGCGTTAACCGTTGTCAAGCAACCCGGCTTCGGCGCCCGGTCGACCGAGGCGCGTCAGGCAATCGCCTCGGCGCTTCGGTTGGCTTTCCACATCAGCAGCGCAATGGCCCCGAGATTGACGAGGTTCCAGCCAATTCCGTTCAGGAAGGCAGCGGCGTAGGAACCGGTGAGGTCGTAGATCCAGCCCGACATCCAGCCGCCCACCGCCATGCCGAAGATCGTCGCCATCAGCACGATGCCGACGCGCTGGCCGGCTTCCTTTGCCGGCATATAGTCGCGCACGATGATGGCATAGCAGGGAACGATGCCGCCTTGCGACAGGCCGAAGACCAGCGAGACGACATAGAGCGACGCGAGCCCGTCGAACGGGATGTAGAAGAACAGCGACAGGCACTGCAGCGCCGAGCCGATCAGCAGCGTCTTCACCGCGCCGATGCGGTCGGCAAGGAAGCCCGAGCCGATGCGACTGATGACGCCGGCCGCCAGCATGATCGACAGCATCTCGGCGCCATGCGCGACGCCGTAGCCAAGATCCATGCAATAGGCGACGATATGCACCTGCGGCATCGACATCGCCATGCAGCAGCCGAAGCCGGCAATCACCAACAGGACCTGCAACTGCGAGGGCGACAGCGAGATTGGCTGCACCGGCCGGCCGCGCGGCGCGCCGGATGTCCCCTCATGCGGCGCGCGCCGTCGCAGCAGCAGGACCAGCGGCACCATGGTGACGAGGCAGATGACTCCGATTGTCGCATAGGTGAAGCGCCAGCCATGACCTTGCATCATATAAGGCATGACCGTCGGCCAGATCGCTCCGGCAACGTAGTTGCCGGACGCCGCCACCGTCACCGCGACGCCGCGGCGGCGGTTGAACCAGTGCGAGACGTCGGCGATCAGCGGCCCGAAAATCGCCGAACAGCCGACGCCGATCAGCAGGCCTTGGGCGAGCGTGACGCCCAGGATCGAATTCGCAAGCGACGCCAGCAGAAACCCCGCACCGAGCGCCAGCGAAGCGGCGAGCGCCGGTATCCAATACCCAAAGCGGTCGATGGCGCGTCCGATAAGTGCGTTGCCGGCGGCGAAGCCTACCATGGTCGCAGTATAGGGCATCGAGGCCGCGGCGCGATCGACGCCGAATTCGGCCTGCACCGCTGGCAGGACCACGACCACCGCCCAGGTACCGACGCCGCCGATCGTCGCCAGCAGCAGGGAAATGCCAAGCCGCGTCCATGCATAGAAGCTGTCGATGCCGGCGCTGTCTGCCGCGTTTCCTGGAACTGTCGTCACGGCGTCTCCTGTCCGCGATTTCTTCGAGATCGCGTGTTTGAGCGCACTATCGGCGCATTTCCCGCGCCGAGCAGCGCCACGAGGCATAATTCCGTGGCTCCAGAAGCGGAACCCGCCTCACCCGATGGAGTTTTGCCTGAAGAAAGGAGTTCGCCATGACCGCCAGGAAGAAATGGTCGGCCGACGTGACCGAGCACAGCGATGCGATGGATCTCGAGGATCATGTCTTTGAATCCGACGACGCCAAGAAGATCGCCGCGTCGCTGAAACGTTCGGCCGAGCACAGTCACCGCCGCAAGGCGGAGCCGTTCCAATCCGCCATGTCGATGTTGAATTTCTACATCAACCGCGCCGGCAAGAACTTGCCTGACGAGCGCAGGAAGGTGCTGGAAAAAGCGAAGGACGAGCTGCGCGTCGCGTTCGGTCGCGAAAAGCAGGATTAGGTGCTGCAACGGGAACGCAAGCCCAGGAAGCCGCCCTTCGCAAGTCGGCCTCAGCTGAATATCGACGGACCTTAGCGCGACTGGATCACTTCGTCGGTATTGGCCAGCAGCTTTCGGACCGCGTTGCGCGCCGCATCCGGCCTTCGCAGGCGAATATTCCTCTCGATCGCCTCGTGCAGCTTTTGGGCATGGTGCAAATCGTCCAGTTCGCGCGTCGTGTAGGCGAAGAGGTGGTCGAAGGCGGATTCGATCAGCACCCCCAGCGGCACCAGCAGGTCGTTGCCCGAGGCCCTGAGGATGGCGAGATGGAAGCGCGTGTCGGCCCGCGTCCGCTCTTGCAGGTTGGTCGCCGCGCCCATCTCCTGGCAGGCCTGGCTGATCTCGGCCATCTGCTCGTCGGTGCGCCGCAGCGCCGCGAAGGCGGTGGCTTCCGGCTCGATGATATGGCGGAATTCCTGCACGGTCTTGAGGAAAACCTCACGGTCCGGCGACGTGGCGTACCAGGACAGCACGTCGCGGTCGAGGAGGTTCCAGCGTTCCTTCGGTTCGACCCAGCTGCCGATCTTCGGCCGCGAGGCCAGCAGGCTCTTTGCCATCAGCATCTTGATCGCCTCGCGCACCGCCGAGCGGCTGACGTCAAAGGTCTCCGACCATTTCGCTTCGTTGGGCAGGATGGTGCCCGGCGGATAATCGCCGCGCACGATCCTCAGCCCGATCTCGCTGGCCAAGGAGGTGTGCACGCTGGCGCCCGGAATGCGTGGCGCGTTGGCCCGGCGAACGCCGGCCGGACGCTCCAGAGCTGCCGTTTTCGTCAGTTTTTTTTCGTTGTTCGGCTTCGCGTCCCGCATATGGTCCAGAAAATCCCGTTTTCAGAAGCTGTCAAGCACGGCAGGCCTGCTTTGCCCCAACGCGCGAGGATGTGCACAGATCAACCGGCATTTTGCCGCCGCCTCATGCCGTTTTGACGTATTTGCGCCAGCTGTGCTCGGGCCGGAACCCAAGCACATCGCGCGCCTTGCGGTTTGAAAGCAGCGTCTCATACTCGCCAAGCTCGGCCTTGACCGGCACGCCCGGATAAAAGCGCTTCAAGAGCTCCGCCGTCGGCAGGTCCGACGAGGTGTCGTCATTGGCCGCGTTGAACACCTGGTAGCCCAGGCCGTCCTTCTCGATGGCGCGCAAGGTGATCTGGCCAAGATCGCGCGCGTCGATGTAGCTCCAGGCGATGCGCTTGCGGAAGCCCGGATCGGCGAACCATTTCGGGAACAGCGAATATTCATGCGGCTCGATGACGTTGCCGATGCGCAGCGCATAGATGTCGGCGCCGCTGCGCAGCGCGAAGGCCCGCGCCGTCTTCTCGTTGACGATCTTCGACAGCGCGTAAGAGTCCATCGGGTCGACGTCATAATCCTCGTCGAGCGGGAAATGCGTGGGACTGCGCGGCTCATTGGCGAAAACCAGGCCGTAGGTCGTCTCCGAGGAAGCGATGATGATCTTGCGGATGCCGAGCTTCACCGCCGCTTCGATGACATTGTAGGTGCCCATCGCGTTGATGCGGAACACCTCGTTGTCCGGCGTGATCATGATGCGCGGGATTGCGGCGAAATGCACCACGGCGTCGACCGGCTGGGCTCTCAGCGACGGATCGAACTCGTGCAGGCCCATATAGCTCGACAGCGCGTTGAACACCTGGCCGCTGTCGGTGATGTCGGTGATCAGCGTGCGCACTTTCGGGTTGTCGAGCGGCCTGGTGTCGATGTTGAGCACCTGGCAACCCTGCTCGACCAGATATTGCACGACGTGACGTCCGGCCTTGCCGCTGCCGCCGGTGAACATGATCCGCTTCGTCATTTTGCTCTCCACAAGGCTTGGGAATTATGTGTATTGTCAGACAATATGGTATTCCGCAATCGCCTGCCAACCGCGATCCGCGAAAACCTTTCCGGCAATCGCCCGCCGCGCGGGCCCATCACCACGAAAGACAGGAAGAGACGACATGAGCACCACCGCTGCCCGCGAGAAAATCGGTTTCATCGGCCTAGGCCTGATGGGGCACGGCATCGCCAAGAACATCGTCGACAAGGGCTATCCGCTGACCTTCCTCGGCCGCAAGAACCGCAAGCCCGCGGAAGACCTTTTGGGACGCGGCGCCAAGGAAGTGGCCACATCCAAGGAGGTGGCCGCTGCCTCCGACGTCGTCTTCATCTGCGTCACCGGCTCGCGCGAGGTGGAGGCGATCATCCGCGGCCCTGGCGGGCTGAAGGAGGGCCTGAAGCAAGGCTCGGCCGTCGTCGATTGCTCGACCTCCGATCCGGTCTCGACCGTGGCCTTGGCCGCCGAGCTCAAGGCGCTCGGCGTCGACTATGTCGATGCGCCGCTCAGCCGCACGCCGAAGGAGGCCTGGGAAGGCACGCTCGACGCCATGGTCGGCGCGCCGGACGCGGTGTTCGCCAGGCTGAAGCCGGTGATCGAGACCTGGGCCGGCCGCATCGTCCACATCGGCGACACCGGCGACGGCCACCGCATGAAGCTGCTCAACAACTTCATCTCGCTGGGCTACGCCGCGATCTATTCGGAAGCGCTGGCGCTGGCCGAGAAGGTCGGCATCTCGCCGCCGCGCTTCGACAGCGTCATCCGCAACGGCCGCATGGATTGCGGCTTCTACCAGACCTTCATGCGCTGGACGCTGGAGGGCGACCGCGACGCGCACAAGTTCAGCATTGCCAATGCCTTCAAGGACCTGACCTATCTGGAATCGATGGCGGGCGCGGCCGGCATCGCCAACCCGCTCGGCAACGCCACCAAGAATTCCTTTGCGACCGCCTTCGCCACCGGTCCCACGGAACAGTATGTGCCGATGCTCGCTACCCACATCGGCAAGCTCAATGGCGTCGACCTGATGCCTTCGAAGGACGGCGTGAAGCAGAAGATCTGAGACGAAGGCGCCCGTCATCAAGAATGCAACTTTGAAAAAAGTCAGGGGCGCCTCGCGGCGCCCCTTTTACATTGGTTCTGGATGCGACCAGCGCCTACCTCTGGATACAGGTGTCGGCCGTTTCCTTGGTGCATTCGTCGAGGCCGGTGAAGACCGGATCGTCGACCTTCTTGTTGCCGACGAGGTCGAGCATCACCGAGGGCGCCTTGTAGCCCATTTCGAACGGCCGCTGGCCGACCAGCGCGGTCACCAGGCCTTCCTTGGCGATCGCCACCTCGTCGCCGATCGTGTCGGCGGCGCCGATGACGAACTCGTTCTTGGCGATCTTGTCGGCCATCGGCTTGAACAGGTCGCGATAGGGCTGCGGTGCGCCGAACAGCGGCCAGCCGCCCATGATGCCGAAGGCGTCGAGCTTCGGGTTGGCGGCGAGGATGTCGGTCATCGCCTGCACGCCCTTGGCGCCGTCGTCATTGGTGAACACCGGGCAGCCGGCGACTTCGGTCCAGCCGCCTTCGCCGGCAAGCGCCGCGAGGCCTTCCTTGCCCGACAGCGCATCGCGCATGCCTTGCGCGCGGCGCAGGATGTTGTCGGCCGCCGGATTGCCCTCGATGGTGCAGATCGTGCCGCCATTCGGCTTGGCCTTCTTGATGTACTCGCCGATCTTCTTGCCCATCAGGTAGTTGTCGGTGCCGAGATAGGTCTTGCGAAGGGCGGCGTCTTCCTTGGCAAGGTCGGCGTCGACCGTCATGATCGGGATCGACGGATTGGCGCTCTTGATCGTCTGCGCGATCAGCGGCGCGTTCGACGGCGAGATCGCCATCGCCGCCGTGTCGGGCTTGCTCAGCATGTCCTGCACGATCTGCGCCTCGCCGGCTTCGTCCGAGGTCGATGCCGGGCCGGTGTAGAAGCATTCATATTCCGAGCTGGCGTTTTCCTTGTTCCACTTCTCGCAGCCCTGATGGATGGCTTCGAAGAACGGATTGTCGAGACCTTTCACGACGATGACGAGCTGTTTCTTGGCCAAAGCCGGCCCGGCGCCCAACGCCATGGCGGCGACGGCGGCAAGCAAAAGTGTTTTCCTCATATCAGTCCTCCCTTGAAACAGACGGACACCGCGTGCCCGCCACACTGATCAGCCCGGATGCGTAAGAACCATGACGAGCATCTCATGATGTTCGCGTCCTTCGCCGGGCTGATAAGCATTTGCCGATCCGTTTGCCCGAATGCTGGCGCAGCCGGATCCTTGACCTTCAAACCATTTGCCCGCCCCTCCGCCGGATAGGCGGACGAGGAGCAAGATCTTCCTCCGAGGCTTAGCTTAGCTAATATCGGCTTTTCGCCAGCGTCAATTCCTATTTGTCCTACAAAACCGATTTTTCGTCGAGTCTCGAAATTAATCGTCAGACAATTGATTGACGCCCTTGTCCGCTTTTGCCTAAATGTGTGGACGCACCGTTCGGGAGGAGATGGACGGAGCAGGACGCAAGCGGCGCCGATAAAGGTCGGCGACAGCTGCGCCGTAAATGGGGAGGCATAAGGCTGGTGTCGGTTCTCGAACTCGCCAACATCTCGAAGCATTTCGGCGCCATCCAGGCGGTCAACGATGTATCATTTTCGCTGGAGGCCGGCGAGGTCGTCGGCCTGATGGGCGACAACGGCGCCGGCAAGTCGACGCTGGTCAAGATGATCGCCGGCAATTTCCACCCGAGCCACGGCACCATGCGGCTGGACGGCAAGGAGCTTGTCCTGCACAAGCCCGCGGACGCCCGCCAGCATGGCATCGAGATCGTCCACCAGGACCTCGCGCTCTGCAACAACCTGACGGCCGCGGCCAACGTCTATCTCGGCCGCGAGTTGCGCCGTGGCTTCGGTCCGCTCCGCATCCTCGACTATGGCGCCATGTACAAGCGCGCCGGCCAGCTTTTCGCCGAGCTGAAATCCGAAACGCGGCCACGCGACCTCGTCAAGCAGATGTCGGGCGGCCAGCGCCAGGCGGTGGCCATTGCCCGCACCATGCTGTCGCAGGCCAAGATCGTGCTGATGGATGAGCCGACGGCGGCGATTTCGGTCAGGCAGGTCGCCGAAGTGCTGAACCTCATCCGCCACCTGCGCGACCAGGGCATCGCCGTGGTGCTGATCAGCCACCGCATGCCCGACGTGTTCGACGTCGCCGACCGCGTCATCGTCATGCGGCGCGGCCGGAAGGTTGCCGACAAGAAGATCGCCTCGAGCTCGCCCGAGGAAGTCACCGGGCTGATCACCGGCGCCATCGAACAGGTTGCGTGATTGCGCGGAGCCTCGCGCTCCCGCCTCTCAGGAAAGGTCGATAATGGCAGTCACACTTGACCAGACGATCGCGCAGAAGCAGCACACCTTCCTGTCGCGGCTCTTCTCCAACCAGACCTTCTGGGTGGTGATCGCGGTCATCCTCGCCTGCCTGTTCCTGTCCGTCGCCACCGATTCCTTCGCCACGTCGAAGAACCTCTTCAACATCACGCGCAACGTCACCTTCATCGCCATCGTCGCGCTCGGCATGACTTTCGTCATCATCACCGGCGGCATCGATCTGTCGGTCGGCTCGGTGCTTTGCCTGTGCTCGATGGTGCTCGCCGTCACCATGCATGCCGGCTATTCGATCGAAGTGGGCATCCTGGCCTCGATCGCCACCGCGCTTGTGATCGGCGCCTTCAACGGCGTGCTCATCGCCTATCTCGGCTTCCCGCCTTTCGTGGTCACGCTCGGCATGCTGTCGGTGGCGCGCAGCCTTGCCATGGTCGCGTCCAACAACACGGTGGTCTTCCAGTTCGGACCGGACCATCAGAAGCTTCTTGCGCTGGGCGGCGGCGCCTGGCTGTTCGGCATCGCCAATCCGGTGCTCTACATGATCATCCTGGCGCTGATCACCGGCTTCATCCTGCGCTTGACCAAGTTCGGCCGGCACATCTTCGCCATCGGCGGCAATGAGCATGCGGCGACGCTGACCGGCGTTCCCGTCAAGCAGATCAAGGTCGTCGTCTACATGATCTCGGCGCTGTCGGCGGGGATTGCCGGCATCATCCAGACCGGATGGCTGGGCGCCGTCACCACCAATCTCGGCAACGGCATGGAGCTGCAGGTCATCGCCGCCACCGTCATCGGCGGCGCCAATCTCGCCGGCGGCGTCGGCACCGCGCTCGGCGCCATCGTCGGCGCCGCCCTCATCGAAGTGATCCGCAACAGCCTTGGCCTGCTCGGCATCAACGCCTTCTGGCAAGGCACTTTCATCGGCGGCGCGATCATCCTGGCGGTGCTGTTCGACCGCGTCCGCAACTTCCGCCGCAGTGACTAGCTCCCCCTATCGCTCAGTCTGAAAATCGATTCAGGCGCTTTGAGCGCAAGTTCCGCTGCGCTTGCCCGCCTTGACGCGGCCTCACCCTGGCCGCACTATTCCCCGGCAGGCGAAGGGAGGCCAGTTGCCTGCGGGAGGAACGATACCCATGACGGACGCGATCAGGCTCTATTGGGGCCGGTTCGGACATGTTTCCGTGCTGAATGTCGCCAACGACTTCGTCACCCATGCCCACGGCGAGGCGCATCTCATCATCTGGTTGGAAGGCACGGCAGGCGAAATGACCATCGGCCGCGAGACGGTGCGGCTTGGGCCGGGCACGGCGGCCGGCATCAACTCGTTCCAGCCGCACAGCCACGCCCTTTCCCGCGACGGCAAGCCCGGCCTGTTCCTCGCCTTCTACATCGACCCCGATTGGGCGCGCCGGCGCCGCGACCTTCCGTCGTCGGCGCCGCTGTTCACGCAAGCCGCGATCACACTGGAGCCTTGGCTGCATCAGGCGGCGGCGAACCTGCTCGATCACCTGACCGACAATGAGAGTATCGACGACGTCGCCAATTACGAGATCGAGCGTTTCATCGACAGCATGCTCGACGCGGCCGAGACATCCGCGCCGCAGATAGCCCGCGCGCGCATCAACACGATGCTCGATTTCCGCGTCCGCAAGGCGATCCAGCTGATGAAGGCCAATGTCTGCGAGCGCATCTCCTTCGACGACGTCGCGCGCTCGGTCGGCCTGTCCCGGCCGCACTTTTTCGCGCTCTTCAAGGAACAGACCAACCTGACGCCGAACGTCTACTGGAACACGCTGCGTATGGAGGAAGCCGTGCGCCAGTTGCAGTGGTCGCAGGAGCCGCTGATCTCGGTCGCCTGCAATCTCGGCTTCACCACCCAGGGCAATTTCTCGCGCTTCTTCCGCGACCATGTCGGCGTGCCGCCGACGCTCTACCGCGAAGCCGCGAGAGCCGTGTCTTGACCGCCTTTGCGGACTGATCCGTCGCCGCATTTTCCGACTGGTTGATACGCACTCAAGACGCATTGATAAGCGCCAGCCCGTCGACCGCCCTAGCCTGCTCCCGATCTTTGCAAGGGAGCCAGTCTATGGCGAAAGTCACCATTTCCAGCGTCATCGATGCGCCGGTCGAGCAGGTCTGGGCGCACATCCGCGACTTCAACGGCCTGCCGAACTGGCATCCGCGCATGGTGGAAAGCCATATCGAGGACGGCAAGGACGCCACCGCAATCGGCTGCGTGCGCAACTTCCAACTGGTCAGCGGCGCTCGGCTGCGCGAAAAGCTGCTCGACTTCTCCGACGACAATTTCCTGGTCAGCTATTCGATCCTGGAAACGCCGCAGCCGCTCACCAATCACAAGGCGACGCTGCAGTTGCGGCGCGTCACCGATGGTAACCGCACCTACGCCGAATGGAGCGCAAGCTTCGACGCAGCACCGGAGGAAGCCGACAAGCTGGCCGAGGGCATGGGCGCCAACGTCTTCCAGGGCGGCTTCAACGCCCTGAAGACCCATTTCGCCGGCCAGAGCTGACGGGAGCGCGCCATGTCGCTTGCGCTGCAAACTTTTTCGAGCGTGAAAGACGCCAACGCCGCCTTACGTGCCGCCGGCACGCGTTATCTCGGCGGCGGCACGCTGGTGATCCGCGCCGCCAATGAAGGCGACGTTTCCATCTCCAGCCTGATCCGTGTCAATGATCCCGGCCTTTCGCAGATCGCGGTTTCCGGCGCCAAGGTCCGGCTCGGCGCTTCGGTCACCATGGCAGCGATTGCCCGCCATCCCGAGCTCACCGCGCTTGCGCCGGCCGCCCGCGCCGTCGGCGGGCCGGCGATCCGCAACATGGCGACCGTCGGCGGCAATCTGTTCGCCCCTGCCCCTTACGGGGATTTCGCGGTGGCGCTGCTGGCACTGGACGCGACCGTCGTCACCGAAGACGGCGAAGTGTCGATCGAGACTTTTTTGGCCGATCGCGATACCAGCCGCGCCATCGTCACCGCTGCCACCTTTTCATTGCCCAAGGCTGAAAGCTTCCGCTTCCTGAAAGTATCGCGCGTCAAGCCGAAGGGTGTGTCGGTGCTGAGCATCGCCGCACGTCTGGAACGCGCACCGGACGGCACGGTGACCTCGGCGCGCATCGCGCTGGGCTGCATGGCCGATCGGCCGATACGCGCTTTAGCCACCGAGAAGGCGCTGCTCGGCTGCAAGCTCACGCCGCAGGAGATCGCGCCGGCGCTGGTGGCCGCGAGCGAAGGCATCGCGCCGATTACCGACCCGATCGCCAGCGCCTGGTACCGCGCCGAGGTCCTGCCGGTTCATCTCGGCCGGTTGCTGTCGAATTAGTCCGTGGGGGACGCGCGTCTGTCCGGTCGATCCGGGCAGGCGCGCAGGGAGGAAAAATGGCAAAAGTACCTGTCCAATTCACACTCAACGGCTCCGAAAAAGCCGAGTTCGTCGAAAGCGGCACGACGTTGCTCCACGCGCTGCGCGACAAGATCGGCGACACCTCGCCCAAGGGCGGTTGCCACCAGGGCACCTGCGGCGCCTGCTCGGTCATCATTGATGGAGAACTCAGGCTCTCCTGCCTGACGCTGACCGAGACCTGCGGCGGCGCCGACATCAGGACCACCGCCGGCCTCGCCGAAGGCGGTGTGCTGCATCCGCTGCAGCGCGCCTTCCTCGATGCCTTCGCCACGCAATGCGGCTTCTGCACGCCGGGCATGATCATGGCCGCAAAAGTGCTGCTCGACCGCACACCTAACCCGAGCCGCAAGGATGTGGTCGAGGCGCTGTCCGGCAACATCTGCCGCTGCACCGGCTACGAGCCGATCATCCAGGCGGTGCTGACGGCCGCGCGCGCCAACTCGCAGAACGCCGCCTGAGGGAACGAGCCATGGAACTGCGCAAGGACTATTTTGCCGATGTCCGCAAGGACGGCCTGCATGAGATCGGCCAGGGTCGCCCGCGGCTCGACTCGCCGGGACATGTCACCGGCAAGACCGTTTATTTCGCCGACCGAAACTTCCCGGGCATGCTGCATCTGAAGATGGTGCGCAGCCCGCACCACCATGCCCGCATCCGCTCGATCGATACGTCGGAAGCGGAGAAACATCCGGGCGTCGTGCGCGTGCTGACCGCCAGGGATGTGCCGCACAATGTCTACACCATCCTGATCCTGATCCAGATCGGGCCGGAGGACGAAACCGTGCTTGCCGACGGCAAGGTGCGCTGGAAGGGCGAGGCCGTGGTGGCGGTATTGGCGGAGACCGAGCGCGCGGCGCAGGAAGCCGCCGCCAAGGTCAAGGTCGACTATGAGGTGCTGCCGGCGGTCTTCGACATGGAGGAGGCACTGAAGCCCGGCGCGCCTTTGGTCAACGAATATCACGGCCAGAACTACTACCTCTATGACAGCGGCGAGTGCCGCAAGGTGCGCTTCGGCGATGTCGAGGCAGGCTTTGCCGGGGCCGACCACATCCTCGAACAGTCCTACCAGTCCTCGCCGATCGAGCACGCGCCGACTGAGACGACGGGCTGCGTGGTGACGCCAGAAGGCAACGACCGCTTCACCTGCTACACCAACACGCAGGCGATGTTCTTCACCCTCGACAACACCTCGATCATTCTGCAGATGTCGGGCTCGAAGCTGCATTTCGTCGGCGGCACGGTCGGCGGCGGTTTTGGCGGCAAGGTCGACGTCATCGTCGAGCCGATCGCCATCCTCGCCGCCAAGCTAACCGGACGCCCGGTCTGTTTTATCTATAGCCGTGAGGAGGAGATGCAGATCTCCTCGCCGCGCGCGGCCGAGAAGGTCGTCATCAAGGACGGCTTGATGAAGGACGGCCGCATCGTTGCGCGCAAGGTGACCGGCTACACCGATGCCGGCGCCTATTCGCGCCACTCGCCCTACGGCGCGCAGAAGGGCGCCGCGCACTATCCCGGGCCCTACACGATCCCGAATGTCTGGATCGACACCTATTGCGTCTACACCAACCGCACCCCCTCCTCCGCCATGCGTGGCTTCGGCGTCACCATCGGCGACTTCGCGCTGGAGGTGCAGATGGACAAGCTGGCCCGGCTGATCGGCATGGACCCGCTCGAATTCCGCTTCATCAACGCCTATCGCGACGGCGACATGAAGGCGCATCGCCAGCCGACCGAGGGTGCGGCGCTGATCGAATGCATGCAGGAAGCCTCGCGCGCCGCGAACTGGCCGGTGGCGGAGAAATACATGGCGATGTCCTCCTACAAGAACGGAGCTTGAGATGGCGATCCGGCGTGGACGCGGCGTCGCCGCGATCAATTATCCGACGGGCATGAATCTCGGCGGCGATCCGACCCAGGCGCTGGTCCATTCGACGCCGACCGGCAACTTCATGGTCACGCTGTCATCCGTCGATCTCGGCCAGGGCATGAAGCAGATCATGGCGCAGATCTGCGCCGAGACGATCGGCGTGCCGACCGACCGCGTCGTCGTCGACACCGCCGACACCGACACCGGCCCGCATTGCATGGGCACCTTCGCCTCGCGCGGCACGCACCGCGCCGGCAACGCCGTCATCCAGGCGGCCAAGGAAGCCCGCCAGGTGATGCTGGAAGTGGCCGCCGAAGAGCTGGAGGTGAACGCCTCCGACCTCGAGACCGACGGCCAGGGCAATATACAGGTGAAGGGCGCGCCGCAGAAATCGATCTCGATCTTCGATGTCGCCCTGTCGGCGCATTTCAAGCGCGGCCGCTCGATCTCGGGCCGCGGCATGTTCCTGATCCCGCGCTCCTACCCGGAGAAGGAGACCGGCGCGATGAAGCCCTCGACCTGCTACGCCCATGCCTGCACGGTGGCCGAGGTCGAGGTCGACGACGAGACCGGCGAAGTGACGGTGCTGACGGTCAAGAACGTCTTCGAGATCGGCCGCGCGCTCAACCCGAAGATGGTCGAGCAGCAGCTGGTCGGCGGCTCCTGGATGGGAATCAGCCACGCGCTCTACGAGACGACCGAACCCTATTATCCGAACCGCGACCATGGCGGCACCGACTTCAACCAGTATCTGATGCCTGGCCCAGGCGACCTGGCCGAGACCGAGATCATTGTGCTGGAGCGCCCTTCCGCCGATGGGCCGTTCGGCGCCAAGGGCCCCGGCGAGATGTGCGCCAACCCGCAAATCCCGGCCGTCGCCAACGCCGTCTTCGACGCGGTCGGCGTGCGCATCGACACGCTGCCGATCACGCCGGAGCGCATCCTGCGCGCGCTGAAGGCGCAGGCGGCGGGCTGATGGAAGATGACCAGCGCCGACGTCATTGAGGTCGCGGCCTCGCCGGAGGCGATAGCCGCGCGCCTTGCCGCCTCGCGCTATCTGGCCGACGACAGCCTTGCCACCGCGATCTTCCTAGCGATCCGCCTGGGCAAGCCGCTGCTGCTCGAGGGCGCGCCGGGCGTCGGCAAGACCGAAGCCGCGAAGGCGGTCGCCGAACTCCTCGGCCGCGAGCTGGTGCGCCTGCAATGCTATGAAGGCATCGACGCCGGGCATGCGCTTTACGAGTGGAACTACCAGCGCCAGCTGCTCGCCATCCGCCATGCCGGCGAGCACGAGATCGACATCTATGACGACCGCTTCCTGATCGCCCGGCCGCTGCTGCAAGTTTTGCGGGCGCCGGAGCAACGCGTGCTTCTGGTCGACGAGATCGACCGGTCCGACCACGAGTTCGAGGCGTTGCTGCTCGAATTCCTTTCCGACTTCCAGATCAGCATTCCCGAGCGCGGCACGATTCGCGCCGCGGCGCAGCCCATCGTCATCCTGACCTCGAACCGCACCCGCGAGCTTGCCGAGGCGCTGCGCCGGCGCTGCGTCTATCACTGGATCGGCTATCCCGACGCCCAGCGCGAGGCCGAGATCATCATGCTGCGCTCGGGCCACGTCGCCGAAGCCACGGCGCGCGCGGTTGCCAATGCCGTGCAGGAGATCCGCGCGCGGCCGCTGGCCAAGCCGCCCGGCATCGCCGAAGCGGTCGAATGGGCGAATGCCGCGACCATCCTCGAAAAAGGCGGCGGCCCGTGGCCGGAGGCCTTCCGCCGAGCCATCGGCGTGCTGATCAAGGACGAGGAGGATTTTTCGGCGATCGCGCCGGAGCTGGAGAGGATTGTCGAGGAGGCGCTGGGGTGATGAGCAATCGGCATTGCGCGCCTATCTCTCAGCGCTGGCGGGACAGCGCCCCCCTCTGTCCTGCCGGACATCTCCCCCACGAGGGGGGAGATTAGCAGCGTTGGCGCGCCGCTCAATTCTGC
>NZ_VFTK01000068.1:0-16178 GCF_006439495.1 Mesorhizobium sp. B3-1-8 | reverse complement strand
AGCTTGATCTGGTCGCCGCTGATGCCGTCGCCGATCAGCAGGCTGTAGCCGGAGACGTTGAAGGTCACGTTGGCCGCGATTTGTCCGTCGCCGAGTATGATGACATCGGTGCCTCCATTATCGCTGATAACGTCTATGCCGTCTCCGGCAGCGAACATATAGTAGTCGTTACCGGTCCCCCCATTTAGGCTGTCATTGCCTCTACCGCCGGTCAGCATGTCATTGCCCGCGCTGCCATTGAGCGTGTCGTTGCCTGCTCCTCCCATGAGTGTGTGAGCTGTACCGGCTGCAATGCTGCCTGCGAACTGGGCTAGCGTTGTGTCGCCGGTAACCTCAAATGCCTGTGTGACTGCTGCTGCAAAAGCTGCGTCGTCACCTTGGAAAGAGTCGACACGGAGCCCCTCGAGATAAGTAACAAGTGTCGATATTGCGCTCACCTTGTCCGAGAAATCGTCAGGCAAGTTCATCGACGCGATTATAGCGACAAGATCGAGGTTGCCTTGAACCCGATCCGCATTCTTGTCGTAATTAAGCGTCCCGAGTGCCAGCCAAGGAGTATCGACCAGATCGGCGAGACTGACCCCAAGGTTGCTATTGGCCGCGGCCAGTTGCGAGACGAAATGGGTCATCATTGACCCTACCAGATCCTGATAGAGAGCTTCTAGCTCTGCGGTGGCGTTCGGACCGGGGTTCGGCGTCCCAGCATTGGTTCCTGCGAGTTGTCGATATTGGACGCCGTAGAATGCTTCAAGTACTGCAAGATGCTGCGCGTTCATGTAGTCGCCGCGAGAGCCGGCGGTGATGTCCGTCGTACCGGTCCAATCGGCCAATATTGCTTCGAATGTTGAACGGAACGAACCTGGACCCATTTCGGCGCCGTTTATAACAAGATCCTTGACTTCCTCACGAAGCCCCCCATCCATTGACATCGCATATTGGAGGTCCGCCACATTGCCCCACCCCCTTAAGTCGGGCAGAAGCGCGGCCTCGGGATCGACTGAAAAACCATCGTCGACGATCTTCTTCGACGCCATTTGATCGTTCGTGTACCAGACATCGACCACCGCTTTCGTCGAGCCGTCCGCTCGCTGGTACGAGGCGATATGGCTTACGGCGTTGCCTGCAATCGTCTGGGTCACCTGTTGGGCGTTGGCCTGAATGGAAACGACTCCAAGGTCGGACAACCTCTTTAATTCGCCCGTATCTGTTTGTCCGTTGCCGTTAGTGTCAACCCAGATGCGAAGGTCGACAAATTTTGCGTCGGCGGCGTCTATGATCCCGTCGGAATTCGAATCGAAGTTCCGCAGCACCGTAAAGCCATCCGTGGTCGCATTTCCGAACAGCTCATTGATATTGTCGATCTGTCCGTTTCCGTTTGCATCGTAGGCGAGCATTCCGTCTCCGCCGGTGACCCAGCCCGTCCGCTCGGCAAAGCCATCGGCATCCAGATCAAAGTATACGTTCGAACCAGCGAGGCTGGTGAGTTCGATGCCATCGCTATCAAGATCCAGGACAAGCGGTGACACTGGCGGAGTGAAAAACGTGCCCCTGAACCAAGTGGGAGCAGTGCTCCTTGCACCGCCTCCGGCCATACCGGCTCCAGTCGTGCTACCGCTACCGCTGCCGCCGGATGAGTCTGCTCCGGTCCCCGAACCGCCTCCGAGTTCGTGCGCCCAGTTTGAGAGCGACTGCGAAAGCGCCCCGAGTGCGTCCGAAATGTGCTGAGCCATGTCTGGGCCATTTGTGTAGCCGACATAACCAACAGCGAGCGCACCGACGAGCGCACCAACTGCAATGCCTAAAGGTCCAAATTCGGTACCGAGGAGCGCCCCATCAAGCACACCCTCACCGATGGCGACAAGCAAGGCATCGTTAGCAACACCCGCAAGGTAGCTGCCTATAAGTTTGCCGATAGCTGTACCTATTTCAGCACCAACAACAGAGCCGGTCAGACGGCCAGAAAGATCTGTCAGTATCTTATCACCGAGAGGGACGTCGCCATTAAGGTAAGCTTGCCTGGCGTCACGCAAACCCTTCAGGGCTGTTGCTGCCAGAAGGGCTAACCCGATGTAACCTAGGGCGCCATTGAGCGCGTCGACGTCGGCTGCCAGCGAATCTACCAAGCCCTGCATATCTTGCATGACTGACTGCGGGAACGCGGTTGAAATGTCATACCCGCCAAACTTCAAGGATCCATCGCCTGAAGCATGCTGAATCAGATTTCCAAACCTATAAAACTGCGCTTCGTTCAAGTAACCTTGGCTTGGATCGTAGCTGCTCGAGTTTGGGTCGAACATAGACCCAACTTGCTTATAACCATCGGCAAATTCACTGTAATTAAAATAGCTCATCGCCGCCTCTGCAGCAGCCACATTAAGCGCGTCGAGGCTATTCAGTACGTTGTTATTTATAAAATCTGCGGCAGCAAGCTTGTCTCCAAGATCGAGGTATTCATTGACAAAATCTAGATTTCCGAGCTGCGCCTTGTTATCGGAAAAGATATAATAGTCGGACAGTGACCCTCCAGAAATAGACATGTCGTTCAGGATTGCGGCAGCTATCGACTTCTCACCTAAGTCCGTCGAGTTACCGCCAGCGAGGCCGGTATCCGCTACCGCAATGCCATTGGCCGCCATCCAGGCGTCGGCGTAGTCGGCTATCTGGCCCTCACCGAGTTCATCCTCGATTACGTCAGTGATTTCTATTTCCGCCCCCATGTTCTGTGCATAACTAAGCCACAGATCAAGGACAGCGTACGGGTTGCCAATCTTCTCCCCGGCCTTTATAGCGTTGACCAATGTATCTGTGTCGACAAATATGGTCTTTCCCATATCAAAAGTCCTCGCTTTAACTACTGCCCTTGTCGTACGCCCCTTACATGCTCTTAGAGCGCATTTTTACCTGCTGGCACCATTCTGCGAAAGTCATATATCCTCGGCGCTCATTGAACCATTCGGTCTCAAGTTGGTCCCGCGCCTGCGCGTTTTCTGGCTCAAGCATTTTAAATTTGTAGACCTGATTAGCTTCAACCAAGAGGCCAGACAGTATGCCTCTTAGGCTACAATCTTCCGGAAGTGGAAATATCTCTGTGGTGCGGCGTAAAATGCGATGAATGATTTCAAGGCCGATAAATCCGATGTTGTTATTGACGTCGCAATATTCGACCCACAACTCACGGTCAGCGCGCTGAATGTAGTTAATAGTTTCTTTTACTTGGTCTTTTGTCCACTCCACGTTGCCATTTCTAAGTTGAGGGGTTTGTTTTGTGTAGGCCAGTCGTCTTTCTCTACGTTGCACCCGACTTTCAGGTTGCCAGAGCGTAAACCCAAAAGCTCGCTCGTTTGTAAAGCGAAAGTCGACTGCGGCCGCCTTATAGTGCTTTCTATGGAGACCGGGAAAAAGTTCTTCGATCACTGAGCAAATATGATCATTCATCTGGTTAGATATGAAGCCGTTATCATTCTCCGAATCAAGATAAGACTGCCATTCGTTGGTGAAGTTCTTGCGATATGTGGAAATGATAAGGTTGATTTCCTCGGAGGTCCATTCGCGGATGCTTGTCAAACGACCCGGAAAGGTTGACCGAACCTTGAATGGAGGGGACGTATGCTGCGGCATGATTTCTTCCGTTCGGAGACTCTCGCAAAGAGCACTGTCATCGATACACGGTGTTGGCTTCTATAGCGCATAATGGGTCAAGCGCGGAACCTCGGTCCCCGCGATAGGCAGCGCTCGAGCTGTCACTCGAGAGACGGGACGGACGAATAGACTGCAGCCTTCTAAGTGGTGCTCGGCTGGAAGCCGGGGCACACGTCATGCTCAGGCTGCGCTCGTGCAACTACGAGGAGTTAGTTCCGAGAAGTTTACCCATGAAAAAAATCCACCCGGAGAGAGCGGATTGTGACCGCCTCCACTTCCCCAAAAACGTGTCCTGAGAATAAGGCAGGTTTCTCACTTTTTGCAATGGTGTATTAGAGATTAACGAAGACTTTTTTGGCCCAGTATTCGCCAGCGAAAGGCAAGTTGGTCCGGTGCGAATTGTCTTCTGGAAGAACTAAGCCCTCGTGGTTCAGCCTCAGTCGAGGCTCGCACGTTGAGCCCCTGCATCTTCGGAAATGTATGAAACCATCGGTCCTCACCATCCGGAGCGTTTCAGAGTGGGGAAGCCATTAACGAAGTACCAGCCGCAGTTGATGAGGAAATTGCCACGATCGGCGCATGAAGATCGCAAGTCTTCAAGTGCTCTTGCTCTTGTCCGCTGTCTGCTGCTTGGACTGAAAGTCAGAAACGCAGTCCAAGGATGCCTTCGGACTTAGGCTCGAAGCAATGCACGCGTGATAGGGGTGTCATTGGTGGCGCTTGGCGAAGCGCACACGAGCGCCACCGCCGTTCTCTGGGATGAATTCGATCCCAGCAGCTTTGAAAGTTGTTTGGAGCGTCGCCAAGGTAGAACCCTTAAGCTGCTCGCCTCGTTCAAAGCGGGCGACAGTATCTGGTGATACGCCCGCGTTACGAGCTAAGTCTCTTGTTCCCCAGCCCAGTGCCACCCGCGCCATTTTACATTGGACTGCATTTATTTTCGTAACATCGATGCGATTTTCGTTGATCCGCAGTCCCCGCCGCCGAGCTATCGTATCCCTGATACGATCATAGTCTGGCTAGTGCGGCTGCTGATAGTGTTGAGACCACCTCCAGCAGCCTGACCACAACCTAAGCTTCAGGGAGCTCGGATCATGGCTGATTCCGACCATAGCATGACTCTGTCTTCCGTCACCCGCAGGACGGTACTTAGTGCAACGACGATTGCAATCGTCGGATGGGAGACGAGGGCGGTTGCCGAAGCGGTGACTGGCCCCTCAGATCCGGCGCTGGCGGTTTGGCGAGAATGGCGCAACGCTCACGAAGAGAGCGAGCGCCTCTGCGATCAGAGTGCACTTGGAGCGCGCGCTGGTCGAGACCGTCGGTTACCCTTGCGCGACCGTCCAGTTGCCGGGTGGTGAGGATGTAACGGTTCATTCGATCGGGGCACTCCGTGAGGTGTTTGGTGCTGGTGCTGAAGCCGATGAAGTTCGCGCGAAGGTAGAAGCCCATTTGGTGGCTCATCAAGCACGCTGGGATGCCGCCGACAGGCGAATTGGCTATTATTCGTCCGTGACAGAGGCCGAAAGGAAGACAGGCGACCGAGCCGAAGAATTGCTCGAAGCCTTGGCTGCGGCCCCGGCCACCTCGCTTGCCGGCGTAGCGGCCAAATTGAATGCTGTGCTTCTTGAGAGAGAGGTGCGGGAGAGAGGCGCCGAGTTTCCCTGGCCGCAAATTCGCTCGGCATTCGATGACGTCGTCAGGTTGGGCCAAGAAGGTGGGCTCGTGTCATCAGATCGCGATTGTTTTTCGTTCGCGTCCGAACCGACAGAAGTCGGAAGGAGAGGGGGTTAGCCCTTAGCCGTCCGCAGTGCGAGCGCAGAAAAGACGGCTGAAGCGTGCATATCGGCCATTTGAGATCGGAGAGAGATCGGCCATCCTTTCCTGATTACCAAGCGCCTCAAATAGGTAGGATGATGAAAACTACAAGGGACGACGCGGGCGGTCCGGGCTCTTCGCCGGCGGCGAGGCGCCCTGCTTTACAGATTGCCCGAGGCGCTACCATGGCCTGCATTGGCCTAGAAGCCGACTGCAGTTCGCGAACAATTCATCCGACGGGCACTTTTTCTTACAAAAACCTTGCACATGGATCAGATAATGTCAAGAATCGCTCTATATACAAGATGATGTAAGAAAGCTATTCGGTCTCCAAGACCGCTGGTCGCGGGTCAAACTCGCTGCCTCTCTGGCTCCATTTCTCTCGGGTTATTGCCTCTTCGCGATCGCTTGCTGCTCAGACTGCCCGTAGGCGCCTTGCCGGTCCCAGGTTGGAGCCAGTGTGTGCCTTCCCCTGAAGCGACTGATCGGCGCTCACATAGGTCGTGCCCCTTGGCCCGTGTCCGCAGCCGACGTGAGCGCGCTCAGGACCGTGCATCTCGGTAATGCATATTAAAATCCGCTAATGTTACATGATACTTAGCGTTACGCGCCGGGCCGAAATATTTCTGCAATCCCTGCTTGCGTGCCAAATGGAAGCGGCGCATGAATGAGTAAGCGCCATTCTGCGCTTCTTCCGGGGGGAAGGTGAACTCCGTCACGCCTATCGTGGCTGGACTGGACAGTGGTGTCATTTGCTTGACGCTGTTGACTCAGTATTTGCGCCAGCCTGCAGACCCTGATGCCATCCGCCACGATCTCGGTCTTGGCGAGCGGTTGGCCGATTGTGTCGATATCGTCAGGGCGGCGAAGCGGCTGAAACTCAAGGCCAGGATGGTGCAGCCGTCGCCGAAACGGCTGGACCGCCTGCCGCTGCCGGCCATCATCGAGAAGAAGGACGGCTCCTTTGCGGTGCTGGCGGCGGCATCGGCCGCTAAGGTACTGCTGCAGGACCCACAGATCAGCGCGCCACTGGAGCTAACGCGCGAGGATTTCGAGGCGCTGTGGAGCGGCCATGTCGTGCTGGTCACCAGCCGCGCCTTCGCGCAAGGCTTTTCCAGGCGTTTCGACTTCTCCTGGTTCATCCCCGAGATCATCCGCTATCGCCGGATCTTCGCCGAGGTCCTCCTGGCCTCCTTCTTCGTGCAACTGCTCGGCCTGATCTCGCCGATCTTCTTCCAGTTGGTGATCGACAAGGTCCTGGTCCACAACGGCTTGACCACGCTGGAGGTGCTGGTCATCGGCTTGTCGGCGGTGTCAATGTTCGAGGTGTTGCTCACGGGGCTTCGCACCTACACAACCATCCATACCACCAGCCGCATCGACGTCGCGCTGGGCGCCAAACTGTTCCATCATCTGCTCGGCCTGCCGATCGCCTATTTCGAGGCCCGCCAAACCGGCCAGACGGTAGCGCGCGTTCATGAACTGGAAAATATCCGCGCCTTCCTCACCGGCTCGGCGCTCACCGTGCTGCTCGATGTCTTGTTCCTCTTTGTCTTCCTGGCGGTGATGTATCTCTACAGCGGCTGGCTGACGCTGATCGTCATCTGCTCCATTCCCGCCTATGTGATCCTGTCGATGGCGGTGACGCCGGAGTTTCGCCGCCGCATCGAGGAAAAGTTCAACCGCGGCGCCGAGAACCAGACCTTTCTGGTCGAATCCATCGTCGGCGTCGAGACGCTGAAGGCGATGGCGGTCGAGCCGCAGATGCAGCGGCGCTGGGAGGACCAGCTTGCCGGCTATGTCGCGGCCGGCTTCGGCACGGCAAGGCTTTCCAACTTCGCCACCAACACGGCCCAGTTCATCTCCAAGGCGGTGATCGTGCTGACGATGTGGTTCGGCGCCAAGGCGGTGCTGGCCGGCGACATGACAGTCGGCCAGCTCGTCGCCTTCAACATCATGGCCGGCCGCGTCTCAGGCCCGGTGCTGCGGCTGGCGCAGCTGTGGCAAGACCTGCAGCAGGTGCGCATCTCGGTCGATCGGCTCGGCGACATCCTCAACGCCCCGGCGGAACTCACCGGCGGGGCGGGGCAGGGCTCGTTGCGCAAGATCGTCGGCCATGCCGCCTTCGACCACGTCACGTTCCGCTATCGCCCCGGCGAGCGGGAGATCCTGAGCGACGTTTCCTTCCAGGTCGAACCCGGTGAGATCATCGGCATCGTCGGTCCATCGGGTTCCGGCAAAAGCACGGTTGCAAAACTGTTGCAGCGGCTGCATGTGCCGGAGCGCGGCCGTGTGTTGATCGACGGCGTCGATCTGGCATTGATCGATCCGCGCAGTCTCCGCCGCCAGATCGGCGTGGTGCTGCAGGAAAACATACTGTTTCGCCGCACAGTGCGCGAGAATATCGCGCTGGCCGATCCGGCGCTGCCGCTCGACCGCGTCATCGAGGCGGCGAAGCTCTCCGGCGCGCATGAGTTCATCGTCCAGCTTAAATCCGGCTACGACACGGTGCTGGAAGAGCGCGGCGCCAACCTTTCCGGCGGCCAGCGCCAGCGCATCGCCATTGCGCGCGCGCTGGTCACCAATCCGCGAATCTTGATCTTCGACGAGGCGACGAGCGCACTCGACTACGAGTCCGAATATGTCATCCAGCAGAACATGCGGCAGATGGCCAAGGGCCGCACCGTCTTCATTATCGCGCACCGGCTGGCCGCGCTGCGCGACGCCACCCGCATCCTCACCATCGAGGCCGGCCGCATCACCGAGCAGGGCACGCATGAGGAGCTGCTGCGCAAGGGCGGACGCTACGCCCAGCTTCACCGCCTGCAGGCCGAGCAGCGGCCGGCTGAGCCTCAACAGGAGGCGGCGGAGTAGACCATGGGCCGTTACTGGAACGCCGTGAAGGAAGGCCTGGCGCGAGAGGCGCAGGCGAAGCGCCCGGCGCTCAAGCGCCATGAGCGCGAGTTCCAGGCCGCCGCGATCGAGATCCTGGAAACGCCAGCCTCGCCGGCGGCCCGCATCTTCGCCGCCTTGATCATGGTGTTCGCAACCGGCGCGCTCGCCTGGTCGTGGTTCGGCCGCGTTGACACTTATGCCACCGTCCAAGGCAAGCTGATCCCGATCGGCAAGGTGCAGGTCATCGAGCCGCTCATTACGGGCACGGTGAAGGCGCTGCATGCCCAGCTCGGGGCCTATGTCGAGGCAGGCGAGGTGCTGGTCGAGCTCGACCCATCTGAATACGCCGCCGAGCGAAAGAAGCTGACCGGCAATCTCGAAGCCGCCCAGGTCTCCGAGGCGCGGCTCGAGGCGCTGGTCGCCGCGGTGGCACAGGAGAGCAATGCGGCCGATGCCGATTTCGCCGCGCCCGCAGACGCTCCGAAACCGCTTGTCGATCTACAACGCCAGCAGATGCGGCAATCGCTTGCCGCCTATCAGGCCGAGCAGGCGAGCCTTGAGGCGGCGATTGCGCAAAAACGCGTCGAGATCGAGCGCGGCAACCGCACGTTGGTCGAGCGCCGCAAGCTGGTGAGCCTGGCCGGCGACAGGCTGAATGTCTACGAGCAATTGGAAAAGCGCCAGGTAGGCATCAAGACCAGCACCATCGAAGCTCGCCAGGGTGAGCAGGACCAGTTGATGGCGGCGGTCGACGGTGAAGGTCAGGTCGCCGAGCTCGAAGCCACCGTACAGACGCTGGTCGCGCAGAAGCGCGAGCGCCGCGAGGCCTATCTCGACAAAGTCAACACCGAGTTGATCGAGGTCGACCGGTCGATCGGCGAATTGCAGCAAGACCTAGCTAAGGCCGAGCTGTTCGAGCGCTCTAGCACGCTGAAATCCCCCGTCGCCGGCCGCGTGCAGCAACTCGAGGTCAACACGCAGGGCGAGGTGGTGCAGACCGGCCAGAAGCTTATGGTGATCGTGCCCGACGGCACGAAGCTTGAGATCGAGGCCATGCTCCTCAATCGCGACAAGGGTTTTGTCCATGAGGGGCAGGAGGTTCGGGTGAAACTGGAGTCCTTCCCCTTCACGCGCTACGGCACCCTCGACGGCAAGGTGCTGACGGTATCCAACGACGCGATCCCGGCGGGCGCGCCGCAGTCGGCTCCGGGTGGGAAGCAAGAAACGGCGCACGCCGCCGCCGGACCACTGGTGTTTCCGGTGCGGATTGGACTCAACGAGACATCGATACGGGTTGAAGGCGAGGATGTGACGCTGACGCCCGGCATGTCGGTGACAGCGGAAGTGAAGACCGGCAATCGGCGAGTGCTTGAGTTTCTGCTCGATCCGCTGATGGAGATGACGGATGAAGCGTTTCATGAGCGGTAAGTGGGACGCGAACGAAGAAATTTGAACTGCGGAAATGGAAAGGTGCGCGAATGTTGGTTGGAATTATTCTAATTGTTACACAGGTCGCGACGGGACATGTCGCAACATACAGCCCAGTGGATTACGGAAATTCTGTCGCATACGACAAATGCGTTAAAGATAATTCCGAGTCATATTGTTCGTGTGTGGTGGCCACGTCAAAATCGTTGGAAGATAACGAAGATATATTGAATATATTTCTGAGCGGAAACGAGGTCAATCGCTCAGTCAAGATGATTCAAGATTTGATCGATAGCAACAAATACAACTCCCACGTCTTTTCGTCCAGAAAGGATAAATCAGAATTTGTGAGGGGGAAGCTCGCGCTATTCTTAAGCGAAGTGAAAAGAAAGTGCGGTTAAATAGTTCGCTTTTGATCAGATTTGAACACATTTGCTGGCGCTAGGGGGCTGAAATGGTTGGGACTGACAAAACTGGTAGAGTTACGCATACACAGACCCCGGGGGTCGTCACCGCGTTTGACAATGGAGTCAGGGCGATAGGTGGCTTGTTCGGCAATTTTGGCCGGTGGGTCGGTGGCCTAACCACTGAGAATATCAGGGATATGTTCGCGCCGCCGTCGCGCTACGATATCGCTCGTGACAGTCTGGCCGAATCAAATCGGCAGGAGGATGCAGCCGCAGCTCGAGAACACAGGCCCTCTCAGGCTCTCAACAAAACTGCCATCGGTCTAGATTTCTTGGATGGGCTTACCAGTCGAACGCCTGCAGATGAGCAGGCCGTCCAAAATGCGTTGGATGTCCTAGGTGCAATTGAAGACGGCATTAATGCGAGGAACGCTCTTCAAATAGCAAATATTCCAAATAATCCCAACGCGCCGACCTATTTCAGCGGCGGCTACGTCAATCCGAATACGCCCAACGATCGCAATGCTCCTGGCTACTTCGGCGCATCATTGGCCAACGCTTCGTTGGGCTTCGGTCCAGGCTCTATGGCTGCAGGGCGTCAGGCCGAACTCGGTTCGCAGCCCGGATATACCGGCGCACCGCCAGCCAGCGCTTCGCCGGGCTTTGGTCCGGGTTCCATGGCTGCAGGACGTCAAGCGGAACTTGGGTCTCAGTCCGGATACGTGGGGGTCCCCTCGGCTAGTGCCTCGCCGGGCTTCGGACCAGGTTCGATGGCGGTGGGGCGGCAGGCCGAGCTCGGATCGCAGCCCGGCTATGCCGGATCTTCATCGGTGTCGTCGGCCGACTCGCGAGCTGCCGATAAGTCCGGTAATCCAGGAGTCAGCGGTGGCACCAGCAGCGACCACCCGCACGGAGGTGCGGAGTCGAACGGCAGTGGCTCGTCCTACGGGGTTAGTAATGCCTACAGCGGAGCCGAGGCAACTGGCACCGGCTCCTCCTATAACGTCGGCTTCACCAATCCAAACACTCCCAACAACCCAAATGCACAAGGCTATTTCAGCACCACCGTCGCGGTCAGCCAGCCGAGCCCGTCGTATAGCGAAGATGACCGGGCGCGGGCTCTACTTACCAGCGTGGCGCTCGGATGGAATCCCGCATCTGCCCTTCCGGAAGCAGTCGCAACCGAAGTTCCAATTAGCAACATCGCGATTGTGCCGAGCGTAAAGATCGTAACTGTCAGGAAGAATGTTCCGGTCACGCATGTGGTCCCCCACGTTGTCGTACCGTCTGTGGTTGTACCCCAGTGGGTCGTTGTCAATGGCCAGGTTAGCAAAGCTCCGATCGACACGCTCGGTCAGGCTACTCAAAACCAGATAGACAAAGGACTGTCCGCTGCAGCCACCAGGGCGTCGATCGAACAGGCTGCTGCGAGAATGGGCATCAACCCGAAAGATCCCAACCTGCAGACGATGATTGATCGGAGGCTTTCGCAAGCGGGCAAGTCCGACCACACCGCCGAAGCGGGCGCAACAAGATCTGGATATGCACCTCCCGGAGGTGAATATGGAACTACCGGCTACGACCATCATGGCAACTACAGCAGCAGCACCTATAGCCATTCCAGCCCCAGCAGCGGTAGCAGTGGTGGCGGCAGTAGCAGTGGGTCGACATCGAGCAGTGGCAGCCAAAGCGGCTCCAGCAGCAGTGGTGGCCGGGCCGGTTGGGCCGGCCGGCCCGTTATTCTCGACCTGGACGGGAACGGCCTGTCGATCAATCCGCTGAGCTCCTCGTCGCAGTTCATCGATCTCGAAGGTGACGGTTACAAGCACCGCACCGCCTGGGCTGGTGCGGGCAACGGCGTGTTGGTGCTCGATGCTGACGGTGACGGCAAGATCAGCCGCTCGAGCGAGTTCGTCTTCACCGAATGGGACCAAACTGCGGACAGCGATCTCGATGCGCTGAAGAGCGTGTTCGACACCAATCACAACGGCATGCTTGATGCCGGCGACGACCGCTGGTCTGAATTCAAGATCATGGTCAATGGCCAGTTGGTGTCGCTTGCATCCCTCGGCATCGCATCGATCGGCCTGACTGCAACGGGCAGTGGCCAGAATTTTGCCGATGGCTCGGCGATCACCGGGACGGCGACCTATACCAAGACCGACGGAACAATCGGGGCTGTCGGCGATGCGGCATTGGCCTCGGATGCCGACGGCTACATCATCAAGTCGAACACCGTCACCAATGGCGACGGTTCGAAGACCACGACGCTTGGCGGCTACGACAAGGACGGCACGCTGGCCTTTCAGAACCGCATCACCGTCAGCGCCGACGGCCTGTCGACCACAACCCAGTTCGATGATGACGGCAACGGTACCTACGAGCGTTCGCAGACGGATGTGACGACCGTCACGGCAGGTGTCCGCCAGCGCGTCGTCAGCGATTTCAACACCGACGGTTCGCTGGCCGAGCGCACTACGACCACAACCAGCGCCGACAAGACCACGGTGACGACGGCGCTCGACCAGGATGGCGACGGCGCCAGCGACCAGACGCAGATCTTTGTCAAGAATGCCGACGGCTCGACCACGACGACGGTGTCTGAGAACAGTGTCAACGGCACCCTGCTGCGCAAGGTTGTCACCACGGCCTCCGCCGATGGCCTGACGAAGACCGTTCAGAGCGATTCGACGGGCAGCGGCACTTATGACCTGACCACCACTGAGACGACCGTTGTCGCTGGCGACGGCACCCGCACTAAGACGGTAGCCGAAACCTCGAGTGGTGGCACACTGATCGATCGCGAACTGACCGTAATCAGCGCCGACGGTCGCATGCGCACCGTCTCGCACGACCTTGACGGTGACGGCACCTACGAAACCCGCGATGTCAGCGCCATCACCGCTGGCGCCGGCGGTTCGACCGTAACCACCGTCTCTACCTATAGCTCGACCAACGTACTGATCGGCAAGGCAGTCGCCACCACAAGCAGCGACGGCCTATCCAAGACGATCTCGACGGATTCGAATGGCGACGGACAGGCGGATCTTGTCTCGTCGGACGTGACGGTGGTTGGCGCCGGCGGCAGCCTGGCGGAAACGCAGCAGCTCAAGAGCCGTGATGGCACATTGCTATCCAGCACGGTGACCAACACCAGCGGTGATCTCAAGACGATTTCGATCTCCACCGATGCCAATGGCGACGGCCACGTTGACATGGCCAAGACGATCGTCATCGATGGCGCCGGCGTGACGACTTCAACCGCCAGCCAGTACAATGCCGACGGCTCCCTTATTGGCCGAACGTACGACCAAACCTCCGCCGACGGCCTATCTCTGACCCACAAGGTCGACATCGATGGTGACGGCACCTATGACACCGTCGTCACCGACGTGACGACCACGGATGCCTCCAGCAACCGCACGCACACGGTGACGACAAAGAGCGCCGACGGCACGCTGATTGGCAGCTCCGCGATTACCACCAGTGCGGACAGCCTCACGCAGACTGAGAAGGATGACATCGACGGTAACGGTACGGTCGACCGCACGATTGTCACAGCGACAGTCCTTGGTGGCGATGGCAGCCGCACGGTGACCTCCTCGACGACCAGCGCCAGCGGGGCCTTGTTGGCCAAGACCGAGCTCAAGACCAGCGCCGATCGCAAGACGACCACCACGAAGATCGACGCTAATGGCGACACCAAGATCGATCGCACCATCGTCGATGTCGTCAATGCCGATGGCAGCGAGGTCTCCACCGTATCGGACACCGACAGCAACGGTGTTCTGCATGGCAAGACCGAAACCAGCATCTCCAGCGATGGACTGACCAGAACATTCAAGCAGGACGTCAATGGCGACGGTGTGTACGACACCACGACCCAGTCCGTAACTGCTATTGCGAGTTCGGGCACGCGCACGACAACCAATTCGACCACCTCCAGCAACGGCACGCTGTTGTCGAGGTCCGTCGCCGCCGTGTCGGCCAATGAGCTGAGCGTCAATCTGCAGATCGACGCGGACGGCGACGGCGTGGTTGAACGTAAATCCAGCGACGTCACCGTTCTCAATACGGATGGTTCGAAAACCCGAACCGCCTCGGATTTGAGCGGCAGCGGCGCGCTCGTCGATAAGACGGTCACGTTCACCAGTGCGGACGGGCATACGAAGACGACATCGACCGATCTTGACGGCGACGGGCTCTTCGACCTGGTTTCGTCCGATGTGAAGCTTCTCGGCTCCAACGGCAGCACCATCGAGACGCTGCAGGTGAAAAGCCGCGATGGTTCACTGCTTTCCAGTTCAAGTACCAACGCCAGTGCAGATCAGAGAACGATTTCGATCGCGGCTGACGCCGACGGAGATGGCCATGTGGATACAGTCAAGACGATCGTCGTTGACAATGCTGGCGTCACCACATCGAGCGGTAACATCTACAATCCGGACGGCTCGCTGGCCGGTAAGACCTTCTACCAAGCTTCAGCCAATGGGCTGTCGGTGACCAGTAAGGCAGACATGGACGGCGACGGCACCTATGATTGCGCCGTCGCCGACCTGACGACCATCGATGTCTCCGGCAATCGCACCCGCACTGTCACAACGAGGAGTGCTAACGGCACGTTGGTAGGCAGTTCGGCCGTCACCATCAGCGCCAATGGCCTCACCCGGACCGAGAAGGACGATATTAACGCTGACGGTACCGTTGACCGGACGATAGTGACCACGACCGTTCTCGGCTCCGACGGGAGCAATACGGTAACCTCGACGACCACCAGCACCAGCGGTGCTATGCTGGCGAGGACCGAAGTTGCGACAAGTGCCGACCAAAAGACGGTTACGACCAAGATCGATGCCAACGGCGATAGCAAGACGGATCGGACCCAGGTCGACATCCTGAATGCCGACGGCAGCCTTACGACGACGGTGTCGGACACCGACATCAATGGCGTTCTGCATGCCAAGGCGGAGACGACGGCCTCCGCAGATGGCCTGACCACGACCGTGAAACAGGACATCAATGGCGACGGCGTATATGACACGATCGCGCAAGCTGTGACCGCCATCGCTGCTTCCGGTGCCCGCACCGCCACGACCTCGACGAGTTCCAGCAACGGCAGCTTGCTGTCGAAAACAATCGCGACGGTCTCGGGTAATGGGTTGAGCACCGATATCCAGGTGGATGCCGACGGGGACGGCATCGTCGAGAACAAGTCGAGCGACGTCACCGTTCTAAACGCCGATGGCTCGACGACGAGGACCGTTTCGGCACTCGCCGGAACCGGTGCGCTGATCGGCAAGACCATCACGACTAAGAGCGCCAATGGCCTGACCTCGACGGTCCAGACCGACCTCGATGGCAATGGCACGGTCGACCGAACTGGCACCGCCACCACGACACTGGGCGCCGACGGCTCGAAGGTCGACACGGTGACCGTTCTCAACGCCAACAATGTGAGAATCTCACGTGTCATAACGACAACAAGCGGCGACGGGCATGACGTCGTAACCACGACCGAAATCGACGGCACCGGCATCACCGGCGAAATGCTGAGCACGAGCCTAAACGCAAACGGCTCAACCACACAGATCAATCGAGCCTATGTCGCCGGTGTCATGACCTCTTCGGCGACCAAGACAAACAGCGCCAACGGCCTCTCCAGCACGCTTGCCACCGATCTCGACGGCAACGGCACTATCGATCAGTCGACGACCGATGTGTTCGTTCTTAACGCCGATGGCAGCAAGACCGAGACCATTACCGATCTCGACGCCGTCGGCGCGGTGAAGGACAAGACCGTTGTCGTCACGAGTGCCAATGGCCTTGTGAAGACAACAACTTGGGCTGCTGTCGGCGCAACCACCAGCCGCTCGAAGGTCGACACGACCGTCCTAAATTCGGACGGCAGCACCAGCGAGACCGTTGATTACAAGAAAGCGGACGGATCGCTGGAGAGCCACACCATCACAACGGTCAGCGCCAATCGGTTGA
>NZ_VFTK01000067.1:0-16503 GCF_006439495.1 Mesorhizobium sp. B3-1-8 | reverse complement strand
CACAGGTTCAAATCCTGTCCCCGCAACCAATTTTATCATAAATCAATAACCGTCCCGGTCTAACCGGGGCGGTTTTTGCGTTTCGAGAGGCGCGAGTGACCTTTGATCCACATGAAGCTGGTGAGGCGGGTGGCAAAGAGTGTGCTGCACTGGTAGTCGTGCCCCCTCATAGAGGCCGGTCAGGGAAGTGTCGCGGCACGCTAGTCTAGAACCGGTCACGCGAATCGGCCGCTTTGCGCCTCTTCTCGGTCGTAGAGGCAAACTTTGCCGCCGTTCATAAGCGAACGTAGCGACCGGGACGACGAATTGCGGCAACTGCCGCATACCAGTCTCTTGGAACGATGGCCAGAAAGCCACAGTCCCGTACGAATGATCTAACGTTCAACCATCTCGCGAATTGCCTCGCCACCGCTTACAAGACTCATATGGTGGTGCTGTTCATCTTGGCGATTTCCTCAGCGGTATGCGGTGCGGCCGGCGGTGCGAGCAACGTCTTGCCCTTTAGGGCGTTGCCGGACGCTGTTCAAACTTGCCACCAGCCTGAAGTTGAGACTTGATCATGCGCGGGGGAAAAAATGGGTGTCGAACTGTCGCGCCGCGAAGCTACGAACCGGGGTTTCGCATTTGAGGACTTGGTGGCCCAACTCTTCTCAAAACTGGGGTACTCAGTAACCCAGTCCGCCCGGATTGGACGGGCCGAAATCGATCTACTGGTCGAACGTGACGGTCAGCGATCCCCGGTGGAAGTCTCTGTCGTCCGGCCGCAGTCGGCAATGATGAAACTGCGGAATGATGCGGAAAGGTTGCGATCGCTCCTCGCCACAGTGGAGGGCATGTCGAAGCCGATCATCGTGTTGGGCTCGGAACTAACGCCGGCAGCCAAAGCGTGGTCAGAAGAGCAACTGGATGTATCGGCCTGGGATGCTCGGTAGCTTGCTCGACAGGCGGTTCCGTTTCGGACTTAGCGAAGAAGCTGTGGGAATTTATTGGGAGCGGCAGCCGCCACTTGCGGTCGACGCGGAAAGCGAGGCGCTCAGCACTCGGCTGCAAGCTCATATCGACGGCGACGACATCTCTCCCAGTGAGTATGAAGCACTCTGTATGGCAGTCTTGATAAAGCTGTTCGACCCTACCCTCTACGGATTTGAAAAGCAGGCAACAACGACCGACGGCGGAAACCGCTACGACTTCATCTGCCGTATAAAGGCGGGTAACCACTTTTGGGACAGTCTTAGGCAGGATTTCCGAACAAAAGCGATCCTATTCGAGTGCAAGAACTACTCTGATGAAATAGGCCCGGATCAGATCTACTCGACTGAGCGGTATCTGTTCTCCGGGCTCTTTGCACCGTATGCCTACTTGTCGCACGCCTCGGCGCGAACGATGCCGCAATCCGCGCCGCTCAGGGTGCTATGCAGGAGTCGGGCAAGCTCATCATCTTGCTCGCAAACGCGGACTTGATCGCAATGCTGAAGCTCAGCTCACAGGAAGGTGCGGCCGAAGACTTCCTCGACAAGCGCATCTGGGATTTCATCATCAGCCTTCCACGTTGAAGCTTCAGCCCCAAAAGCCTCTGGTCCACCTAATCGCATTTTCGGGCGCTAGACGGGTCACCAACACAATGCCATTTTGGATACATGCCCCTCCCGCTAGAATTGCGCATCCCGAGCGCAGACTTTCCACTCAAGCTCAGCGCAGGCGAAACGACGATATTTGTTGGCGCTAATGGCAGTGGCAAGACGCGGCTGGCAAGTTGGCCAGAGGTGCAGGGCGGCCTCGACGCACACCGCGTCAGCGCTCACCGGGCGCTCACTCTCACCCTAGTGTCGTTAAGGTGAGCCAGGACCAGAGCAGATTTAAACTATTGTCTGGGATCGATACTCCCCAAATAACACAATACGCCCTGCATGACATCCCAAATTATCGCTTAGGAAATCGTTGGCAATCTAATTCCTCCACGCACCTTCTTAACGACTTCGACGCTTTGCTGTAGTGGCTCTATGCCGAGCAAAACAATATCGCCGTACGAGAGCTAAACGAGCGTTACAGAGGCGTTGTTAACGAGCCCGCAAAGACGAAATTCAAGCAGATGACGGCAATGTGGGAGCGAGTGCTGCCCACCAAGCGACTGATCATTACTGCTGATGATATTCAGGTTGAGCCTATGGGCGTGGGAGATGCAGCACTTTACAGTGCAGCACAAATGAGCGACGGCGAGCGGGCTATCTTCTATATGATCGGCCAAGTGTTGTTCGCTCCGCTAGGTGTCATCATATTTGACGAACCTGAGTTGCACGTTCATCGTGCTGTGCTTGGGCGTCTTTGGGATGAACTGGAGGCAAGCCGGCCCGACTGTGCGTTCGTCCTGATCACCCACGATTTGGAGTTTGCTGCTGCCAGAACCGGTCGGAAGCTCGTTGTTCGATCATTCGTGGCTCCAGCAAATTGGACCATCGAGGAGGTCCCTGAGGACAGCGGATTCGACGAGCAACTCACGACTTTGATTCTTGGTAGCCGCCGTCCAATCCTGTTTGTGGAGGGTGACGGTTCCAGCCTTGACCTTGCGATTTATCGAGCCTGCTACCCCGATCTGACTGTTGTGCCGCGCGGGGGGTGCGAGGAGGTCATCCGGTCGGTTCGGACGATGCGAGCGAACGCCTCCCTCACTAGGATCTCCTGCGCTGGCATTGTGGATGCGGATTCTCGAACGGAGGGGAGGTAGCCAGTCTCGCCGCCGACAACATCTCCGTGCTGCCCGTCTCGGAAGTCGAGAATCTCTTTCTCCTGCCAAGCGTCGCCAATGCTATCTTGGATTACGATTCGCACGACGTGGAGGAGAAGGCTGTTCGCCTGTCGAAGTTGAAGGCAGACCTATTCGCTGAGGCGGCGAGGCCGGACATTCAAAGTGCGATCGTAGTGGAGCATTGTCGGCGACGGATCGATCGCGCACTCAAAATAGTTAGCTTCGAAGATGTGGAGGACGAGGGCGAACTCGGTGTCCAACTCACGTCCCGCATCGCATCGATCAACGTGGCCGCTTTAGCCAAGGAAATTCGCGATGCGATCAACAAGGCTATCTCCGACGATGACATACCAGCGCTGCTTCGCGTCTATGATCGTAAAAGCCATGTAGTCGCCACTGCCGCTCACCTCCGCGGAGTCCGCAAGGACGTCTTTGCAGCATGGGCGGTAAGAGCAATAAAGGATCCGAAAAAGCCGGGACTCAGGGATGCTATCAAGGAGGTAGTGCCGGCGATCAACGCTGCGAGCGTCGCCACTTCTTGAGGTCGATAGCCATCGAACTCGCGGGTCTGATGCGACGCAAGCCTGCGGATCGGATCGCGTCGGCCTACAATGAGCCTCTCCCTGCACCCAGAAGCAGACATCGTCATTTGCAATGTTGCACCTCTCGTGCGCAATCCGATTTCAACGGCAGCTTTGCGCCTGGACCCAACCCATCAGGGTGGTCGCCTCGTTGCGGAACCTGTAAATTCGAGGCCGATCGCGCTCGATGTCGATTTTGATGGCATCAGTTGGACGGCGCGTTAAGTCGGTGCCGGTCGTCCGGGCAAAGGCCATGACGGAGCCGAGCGCCAGGCGCGCGATGTGCCGGGCATCGCCGCGAAGGCGCTTGATGCGTCGGAGTCGCCACACATTGGGCAGGCGATATGTGCCGATGCCTGCGATCTCGACTTCTGTAAAAGGGGAACGTGCCAGCATTTCGCGCCTCGCTAGATGCGTGCGCGACATGATGCATAGGTCACGACTTATTCGCAAGGTCACGGACAAGGCGTCCAGCCCTTCCGCTGCTCCGGCGTCAAGGCATAGACACTGCAGGCCCGCGCATCATTAGCTTTTCCTTCACATATGCGAGCCTACTAATACATGATGGTAACCAAAGCGCGCATTTGGGACTCAATGCGGAAAATCCGCCGTGAGGCGGGCGGGAACGTCGCCACCATATTCGCGCTCACCTTGCCGATCGTGGTCGGCGGCGCAGGGCTAGGCGTCGAGACGTCCTATTGGTACTATTCAAGCCTAAAGCTGCAGGCGATCGCAGACGCAGCGGCCTATGCCGGCGCCCTTGAGAAGGTCGCAGGATCGAACACGCAGACGATCACGGCAGCGGCGGTCCAGGCGGCTTCCGACAATGGCCTCGGCACGGGCACCATCGTCGTGAATATCCCGCCGAAATCGGGTGCGAACACCGCCAAGAACGCAGTCGAGGTGATGGTCAGCCAGAACCTCGACCGGATATTCACCTCGATCTTCACCCGGGGCAAAGTACCCGAGCAGGCGAGGTCAGTTGCACTGATCAAGAGCTCGTCAAAGGCTTGTGTGCTGGCGCTGAATGCGACCGCCTCGAAGGCGGCGCTGTTCTCGGGAAACAGCAGCCTCAAGCTCACCGGCTGTTCGATCATGGCCGACTCGGACGCTTCAGACGCGATCAAGCTTCAGGGATCGGCGGCATTGCAGGCCGACTGCCTGATGTCGACCGGCGGCGTCTCGCTGAGCAATCCAGTGACTACGATCTGCCCGGCTCCGGTTACTCAAGCACTGCCCGCGCCCGATCCTTATGCCGGCCTGCCGACACCAGCAGCCTCAGGGCAATGCCTGAGCGATAGCGCGCCGACGCTCAGCCCAGGGACTTACTGCAGCGGAATGAGCCCCAAGGGCAATGTCACGCTTTCTCCAGGTGTCTATGTCGTCCAGGGCAACCTGAAGATCAACGGCAACACGACCGTCTCGGGCAGCGGAGTGACTATCTTCATGGAGGGTAGTTCGACGGTGACCATCAACGGCAACGCCACAGTCACGCTGAGCGCGCCAACGTCGGGGACGTATTCGGGGGTGCTATTTTATGGCGATAGAACGGGCAATTCGGCATCGAGCAACTTCAACGGGAACGCTGCCTCCCTGTTGACCGGCGCGATTTATTTCCCTCGCCAGCAGGTCAACTATCTCGGCAATTTCTCGGGAAAGAACGGCTGCACCCAAGTCGTTGCTGACACCATTCAGTGGTCAGGCAACACGTCCATAAACCAGAATTGCTCCAGCCTTGGGATGAAGGACATTCCGGCTGCGCAGTCCGTTGCGGTTGTCGAGTAGGGAAGCGGGATCAGCAGCAAGGATCTTGGGATCACGGTCAAGCTGTCCGCGGTCAGGCTGGTCACTTCGCATCCCGCCGAAGCGAACGAAAGCCTAGTGTAGCACCAACGCGCCGACGACGGCGATCGCGGCGATGAGGGCGAGCATGATGGCGGCAAGTCGAATGCGCTTGACCCATATCTGCCGAGGCCGTCGCGCTATTGCTGCGGCATCATAGGCGCTGTAGAGGCGCCGGCCATCCACTCCGAAGCGGTCGGCGTTCGGATAGATATTCTTTGGCTTCTGTCGTGCCTTGAGCATTGAGGGCCCTTCCAGCCCGGCACGGTACATTAGCACATGCTTGTTCTCAATTGGCAGGAGGAGCAAAAATTCGGTCTGCGTACGAGGAGCTTTTGAGGGAGAGTTCCATGCTTGCCGAATTCGCCTTCAACCGGATCGCCGCTGACCCGAAAATCTGTCAGGAGAGATAGACAGAATCGTCCGTTTTCTGCCCATGTGTTAGACCGGACAGTCTTCTTACGGCCCCAGTCCAGTCATCTCGAACATTCATTGGGAGGCCGGTCCCTGGAGGCTAGCGGAGACGATTGGTGAAGCTGGAATGCGGCGATAACGCGGTACGCATTCGGTTTGGCAGTCGTTCACAAACCAGGAATCGGTGGCGACTTCCGGGTATCTGCGCCATCTCGGAGTCCACGGCCACGGTCAAAAGTCGACGACCAGCGAATGTCGGTTTCAGTGGCTGGGCGTCCCCGCAACCACTTTCATCATAAATCAATAACCGTCCCGGTCTAACCGGGGCGGTTTTTGCGTTTGAGGGGGGCGCCGACTTTTTGACCTCCGGCCGACGGGTGGTGGCACAGAAAGCCGGCTCCGCGAATATCCAACATAGCTTGGCGGGCAGTTCGATGTCCGCTCAGCGGCGCGAACCACGTACCTAGCCCAAGTTGGCGGGCGGCGGTGCTCTTCTATGTAGGACCCCAAGCGGATTGCCGCATCGTGATTAAAGTCCAGCGGCCAAGTGGGCAAATCACGCGTGACCCAGCCCTGCCAGGCATCCTCGAGGATGATCAGCACAGCCCCTGTCACGACCGCCAGTAGGACATATGCTAACACCATTATCGCCCTATGCGGCCAAGGCGACGGCGACGGTTCCGGAACCTGTGGCCACCCGCCAAATGGCGCCAGTTCCGCGGCGCGCCGCGCTGTCCTCCGGGCTCGCTTCATCTCCAAGCGCCGCAGCGCGTACTGCTGCCGAGTCTGTTCCGATGACGTAAGCGAGTTCGCCTGCAACCAGGCTTTGAACTTACCTGCGTGGATGCGAACCCTTGTGACAAGCACACCCTGGTGCCGTTCCTTGGCCTCGAAAGCTTTGAAACCTTCCCACCACTCCTCCCAGGTCGATGGCAGCTCGCCCGTTGCTGACAGTCCCAGGATGAGAGGATAATCACGGTGAGTGTAGACCGGGATAGCCCGCCTTCCGCTAGTCGCTGCCATCAATCTAGCTTCCATCTCACGAGCGCGCATTTCCTCCGTTTGAGTTTCGCTTCGCGCCGAGCGGGCATCACACAGTTCCTGGGCATAGCGTTGCCTAGAGCTTTCTGAAGCGATCTGAGAAAAGATCGCTGTCGTCGCTGGCATCGATACGGCTTTCCTAGAGAAGGTTACGCAGGGGCTCCCGCAACCAATCGGTTTCTGGGTTAAGGCTCCTGGCATCGCTCCTTGCGCAGAACGGGCAGGCCCGGAAATCAACGGGTCGAGCGCTTTTTGCTGGCGATCGTCACGGGCTTGATCCCAGGATGGCGGCTAAGCCCGTTGGACTTCGCCAAGGCCGACCGTTGAGCCGCCGAGTTAGGGGCCATCATCGGATAGTCGAGCCCCAAGCCCCACTTCTCACGATACTGCTCCGGCGTCAGGCCGTAGTGCACACGCAGATGGCGCTTCATCGATTTATACCGCTTACCGTCCTCGAGACAGATGATGTATTCAGGGAAGACCGATTGCATGGGATTGACGGCGGGGACCTGGGCGGGCTTCTCGGATTCGGCCAGCTGCCCGACCTTAGACAGCGACGAGTTCGCGTCCCCGATCAGTTCGGGCGGGTCTTCGTTATTCCCGTCGGACATGCAAATATCCCCGCTCACAAATTGGCTGAATCTCTTAGTCGATTTTCGGCAAAATGCCAGTGCTGGGAACCGATCAGGGCTATGTGGTGGGGGCGGCGCGATCTAGGCACCTGCTCCGTCCCGGCGATCGTCGTCCTGAACCTGGTGTTGGGGCGGTCCGACACCGTGGGCAAGTTTCCGGTGCATAGTTAAGCTGGCGTCGTTGGCTGATTGTCACGATCGCGAAGGGCCCCAGAATTCTACTTGTACCCGCGCCTGGCTAGAAACGGTTTTGCTCCGACTTGATGCTGCCACGACGGCTAGCAGAGCAGGAATGTCCCAGCCCATTCATGGGCGACCATTTGAACTTCGGAAACATTTAAGCCAGTCTACCCTACGTGTCGTACAGGTACGTCTGCCGTCATTAACTGTTTATCGAATTGCCCGTTGACGCATGCCTGGGCAGAGTTAATAATATCCTAATATAAAGGTAGCGCAAATTATCTCCCGACCGGCAACAACGAGTTAGGCGCTACTGGGGTAGGGGAAAGCCGCGGCGACTAAGCCGTCGTAGCCACGACCGTGTGGTAACTGCAGATCCGCGATGGCAGTTCGCGGAAACTGTTGAGTTGCGCCTAGTTGAAGGGCAAATCGTTTCTCCTTCCCAAATTGGACGCCGATGTTTTCGGCATGGGGTGGTCTGCCGTCTTGCGGACGGCAAATGGGCGGGCGCCAGGCGCGCCGGTCTGGGGGGATAAAAAATGGCAACTCAGCAGATCGCCGATGCGGGTGGTACGACTGTTTCCTTTTCGAACACACCGCGGGCTAAGGACGACGCTTTCTACTTCTCTGAAGATTCGACTGGCGTGTTGATCCTTAATGTCCTGGCGAACGACCTAGGTGGGGCTGCGAAGCTACTCTATTCCATCGACAACTCAATCAGCGCTTCGACGACCACCAAAACCCCTGCCCCGTCGGATCTGCTTATCCGCGACACCACATATTCCGCCACCAACGGCAACGCCGGGCTTGCCGGAACCACCGACACAAGCTTTCTCGGAGCCCGCATTTGGATTGCGAGCGATGGCACGATCCATTACAATACGGCCGATATCAACACGCTGCTGCAGTCGCTTGCGCAGGGCCAGGTTCTCACCGACAAGCTTACTTACGCCATTCAGCTCGGCAACGGCACGCTGAGCTGGGCCACGACCACGATTCAGTTCACCGGCACCAATAATCAGCCGGTGATCGGCGCAGCCACGCTCGTCGGCGGCGTCACCGAGGACGCCCATATCCCCACCGAGACCGCCACCGGAACGGTCGCGTTCGGCGACGTCGATCTCACCGACGTGCATCTGGTCTCGGCGGTGTTCAAGGGAACCGACTACAGCGGCCAGCTTGGCTCGCTCAACGCGGTGAAGACAACTGACACCACCGGCACCGGTTCAGGCGGGCTGATCACTTGGACCTTCAGTGCCGCCGATTCGGCTCTCGACAAACTGGCGGCCGGGCAGGTCGTTGACGAGACCTATACGGTCACGCTCGACGACCAGCACGGCGGCGTCGTCACCCGCGATGTCGTCATCACCATCACCGGCACCAATGACGCGCCGGTGATTGGCGCCGCCACCCTCGTCGGAGCTGTCACCGAGGAGGCCCCACCGAGACCGCCACAGGCACCATCGCCTTCGGCGATGTCGATCTGACGGACGTACATGTGGTCTCGGCGGTGTTCAAGGGCACCGACTATAGCGGCCAGCCGCCGTTGGCGCTCGCGGGTGAATTACCTCTGGCCTATGCCGGTCAACGCGTTCTCGGTCTACCCAAGCTCGCCGATGAGCTCGACCTCACCACCAAGCGCATTGTCATGATCACCAACCACATGACGCCAAGGGCTGGCATCCCGGTGATGTCGGAGACTGGACTTTTTTAGCATATGCTTGACTAGAGAAGCGTCGTGGTGCTTCTGGTTCGCTGGGGTCGGAGGCCCGTGCATGACTGCATATGTTAGACAAGGTCTTGCGGATCCGCGGCGTCCGACCAAGCGCCTTTCCTTTCGCGAACGGGTGGCGGACGCGGCGCGGTTGATTGTTGCCATCGCCAACGACAAGCGCCTGTTGACGCTCATTCATTTGATGGATGGCGAAAGAACGGTGTCAGACCTGCTCTCCCCAGTGGGCTGCACTAAGCACTCCATTTCGCTACATCTAAGAGAGCTCGTCGAACATGGAGTTCTCGAGTGCCGCGCCGAAGGCTCCTGGCGGTATTATTCCTGCAAGTCCGAAGAAGCCAAGGCTATCATCAGGCTGCTTGATGATCTGGCCAGAAATAACGAGCTCCCAGCATTCCCATCTGGGGTTCCGCACCGACCTCGCAGTAAGAGGCGATCAAGGTAGCCCATCGGATTGACTCGACAAACGAGCGTTGCCCGCCGCAATTTTGGCGCAGCCGGAACAAACAAATGCGATGGTCTATCCTCTGCAAAACGGTCCTGCGGTAACGCCGGGGAGCTTTGCAGACAATGTTTAAGTTCGGCGAAGCGCTTGCCGTCGGCGATGCCAGGCGCGATCGTCTCTTGCCCATCGGCGTTTCGGTTGACCGAAGTTACGCCATTGATGCCGATCACAGCCGGAAGAAGGCTTCCGATACATGAGCCGAGCGGCCGTCTGTGCACGCTTTTCGACCGAGTTGCAAAACGAAAAGTTCACAGAAGACCAGATTGCGCTGTGACGTGCTTATGCGGTTCACAATGTTCTTAATGTCGTTGCGGTCTACGAGGTCAAGGGCGCGCTCTGGCGCGTCGCGGTAGTGTGCATCCGGCATGTGGCGGTGAATCCTTTGGTCGAAACACCGGAGTGCCCGAAATCTGGGATGTGGTGGCTGGTTCCGCTTTCGGCAGTTCCGCTAGATCGGACTGATCAAGGCCTGTCAGCGACAAATGGATTGACGCGATGAGTCTGGCAACCCAGCGACCGGCATGGGATTTTGGCTGACATAGGCAAAGACAATGTCTGCCGTCAGTCCGATCAGATTGGCCCGTCGCGGCGCCGTTTTGATCAAGGCCGGTAGAGAAGTGTGGTCACCGCAACCGGCGCAGGAAGGGGAAGGACATCAGGGTTGTCGAGCCAGTTGATCGAGAGCCTGATTTATCTGCGCGCAGCAGCCGGCGAGCATCCCTCAAATGCATCGATTTTGTTGGCGGAGCGCCTCAGTCGGCGTCCGCCCTCTTTACTATGGCTCTCAAAAGAATCGCAGCCGATAGCGTGACAACCTCGAATGATATATAAAGATCGCCTAATGTGCGTGCATTCCCTGGGGGGCAATTTCGGGCATGTCCAGTTCTACAAACCGAATGGTGCTATCGAGAAGCGTGGTCGAAATGGGCCTCTTCTCCGCAGTGATGAACACGCTCGTGCTGATCCTGCCTCTCTATATGCTGCAGGTCTATGACCGGGTGTTGCCCGCCGCCAACCTGGATACCCTCACTTACCTCACCTTGCTTGCACTCTCATCGCTCTTGCTTTTCGGCGTGCTCGAAGTCGTACGGGGTGTGTATGCGAGCCGACTCGCCGCACGCCTGGATGTCTCTTTGGGCACATCGTCTTTTCTCGCCGCAATGAGTGGCCCACGCGCTGGACTCGGCGATGTTCAAGCCTTGCGTGACCTCGCCACTCTGCGGGGATTTATCGCCTCGCGAACCATCTTCTTTCTCTTCGATCTTCCTTTTGGGCCTATCTTCGTGGGCCTCCTCTATTTCATCCACCCGTTGCTGTTCCTTGTAACGGTCGTCGGGGCGGTTCTCATGGTATCCGTTGCCGTGCTGAACCAAGTCGCGAGTTCGCGGCCTGGCAAGGAGGCGGCGGAGAATCTTGGGGCCGCAATGAATTCGGCGCAGGCCTTCGCGCGAAACTTCGAAACGGTCCGCGCACTCGGCATGGTGTCCAATGCGATAGAGTTCTGGGGCACTCGTTTTTCCGGCTCTCTGCATGCCTCCGATGGGCTCGCTCGCACTAACGCATTTTATGGTGGTGTCTCCCGCACCACACGATCGGTACTGCAAATCGCGATATTGGGCGTCGGCGCTTATCTGGTGCTGCACAACGAGATGACCGCCGGTATGATATTTGCATCCTCGATGATTTCCGCGCGTGCCCTGCAACCTCTCGATCAGATCGTTGGAAGTTGGCGGCAGATCATCGACGCCAATCTTGCATGGAAGCGGCTTTCAGCTGTCCAATCAAGGTCCGGACCAAAGGAAAATGTCGCATTGCCAACGCCCCAAGGAGCGTTGAGCGCGGATCAGTTAGTCTATCATCTTCCAGGTTCAGCCGACGGCTCGCTACCGCTCATAAAGCGGGTGACCTTTGAAGTCCCCGCTGGCGAAACAGTCGCGATCGTCGGGCCAAGCCAAGCTGGAAAATCAACTCTGGCGCGTCTCATAGTTGGTGCCATTGAGCCCCGCTCGGGGGTGATCCGCATCGATGGCGGCGATATTCGAAACTGGGATCCGGAGGAGCTCGGCCGCCATTTTGGCTACCTTCCGCAGGATGTAGAACTTTTCCCAGGAACCATCGGCCAGAACATTACTCGTTTCGAGCCGGATGCGCCTGACGGGAAATTGGTTCAAGCAGCTCAACAGGCGCAGGTGCATGAGCTCATCTTGGGTCAGAGGGATGGATATTCGACGTTGATCGGCCCGACCGGCGTTCGCCTCTCGGGTGGCGAGCGTCAGCGCATTGGCCTTGCGCGCGCCTTTTACGGCGATCCCAAGCTGTTGGTCCTCGACGAGCCCAATGCAAATCTCGATTCCGACGGCGAAGCCGCGCTCGAGCGGGCGATCATCCAGGCCCGTTCACGAAAAACGACCGTGCTCGTCATCACCCACCGGCCCTCCCTCGCTTCCAAATGCGATCGCATCCTCATGCTGAGAAATGGTCAGGTCGAGATTTACGGTTTGACCAAGGACGTGCTCGACCAACTTGCCCAGCGACGGGGCCAAGCGGCAGCGGCGGCGACCGCTCAGTCGCATGACAATGAAGGAGTGGTGCCTTTCCCGTCACCGGCTCGCGTTGACATAAAGGTCGCCAATGATGGTTCCTAGCCAAGCCATCCAAGCGGACGCCAACGCGTATCGCTGGCAGCGCAACGTCGACACACGCACCGATCGGATCACGCTTGCCGGCTATGGAAGCGTGGCCGTTTTCGTGCTCGGCTTCGGGTTCTGGGCGGCCACCGCACCAATTGGGGGAGCGACGATCGCGCCGGGTGTAGTGGCTGCAGCTGGGCAAAACGTCATGATCCAGCACCTCGAAGGAGGCGTGGTCAGCAGCATCAAGGTCCGGGAGGGCGACAGGGTCTCAAGAGGCCAGGCTCTGATTGTGCTCGATCCGACGGTCGCGCAATCCCAACTGAACCGCGTTCTGAAGCAGTGGGTTGCACAAAAAGCCGAAATTTCGCGGCTTGAAGCAGAGCGGGACGGACTTGAGAAAATCGTGTTGTCCAGTGACCTCGGAGCGTATTCGGGGGCTTCCGAATATAGCGATGTCTTCGGAGAGCAAAGCAAGGAATTTGAGGCGCGGCTAGCGCGTTATGCCGCAGAACAGGGGATTCTGAAGCAACGGGTAGCAGCACTTCAGGATGCCATTGTTGGGCTAAAGGCTCAAAAGGAGGCTGCGGAAAACCAGCTCGCAATCGTCAATGCGGAAACGGAACGCAAAAAGCGTCTGCTGGAAAGAGGACTGACAAATCGTTCGGAATACACAGATCTGCTACGCAGCACCGCCGACTTGGTAGGCCAGGCAGGGTCTCTAGAGGCGCAGATCGCCAGTTCGGCAACCCAGACCGTGGAAGCGCGTCAACAGATTGAACGGCTAACAACCAGCCGGGTCGAGGATGCCGTGACCGAGATGAACAAAGCACGGGCACAGGTCGCGGACCTCGAGGAACAAATCAACGCTGCTCGATCGGTTCTCGACCGGACGACGATCCGGGCGCCGGTGGACGGCATCGTCGTTCGATCCCTCTACAATTCTCAAGGCAGCGTCATCAGAGCGGGAGAGGTTGCGATGGAACTCCTGCCGACCACGAACGAGCTCATCGTCGAGGCCAGGATAAAGCCCGAAGACATCGACTCGATCCGGGTGGGGCAGGATGCGAACATGATGTTTACGGCGCTCAATGCGCGCACGACGCCAAAAGTACCTGGAAAGGTGTTCTACATCTCGGCAGACCGGCTGATTACCCCCAGCACGGGGCTGCCCTATTTCACCGTACGGCTGAAAATGGCCGACAAGCTGCCACCGCAGGTCAAGCCCGAGCAGATCTATCCGGGCATGCCGGTCGAGACATTCATCTCAACGGGCGAGCGGACGTTTCTGGCCTATCTCACCAAGCCACTGGTCGACTCGTTCCAGCGGGCATTCCGCGAGAAATAGGCCCGCCCTGCACCTTGGAATATCCGAATTCAGATATGAAGCGGGTGCCGGTTTGATCCGGCGCCCGCTTCAGATTGGTCCTTGCGGCCGTTCTACGGTCAGACGAAGTGGAATTCGTCCGCCGGATGATAGCCAACCACGGTCCGGCCAGTGCCATCGTCTGCTACCGTGAAGCTGTCCGCATCATACGCGCCGATGATGTGGAGCGTGGCATCATGGGTACCGTCCGAAACCAGCAGCGTTCCTCCACTTCCATCCTGGTTCACATGATAGACGGCGGATGTTCCTGTGCCGAACAAGATGTCTCCCAGGTCCACCTTGTCATCATTGGTGATGCCGGCGATGCTTCCGCTGAAATCGAATGAATCGTCCAGCTGCAATGTGCCGGCAGCATCCGCCGCAAAGGTGACGTTGGTGGAAGAGGCTGCGTGAAACTCCAGCTGCGACATGTTGCCGATTATGGCGTCGCCGTCGCCGGTAACCTGACCACCTATCGCAATGTCACCGCCATTGGCCCAGATCAGTCCGGAATTGGCGACGGCACCGTTGACCGTCAGGCCGCCCGAACCGGTCGCTTCAAGCGTTCCGGAATTGGAGACTGTGCTGCCGCCAGTGTCGATGACCAGCGCGTGGATGCCGGTGGCGATGATCGTGCCCTGGTTGTCCAGGGACAGCAGGCCGCCGCCGAGTTGACCGGCGCCGGAGATGGTGTTGTCGACATTGGTGAAGGTGACATCGGCGGCCGAGCCGGAGATCACGTTCGCATCGCTGTCGGACAGGATGATCTGTCCACCGCCTTGCAGCGTTATGCCGCTGGCGATCACCTCGATCTGCGTAGTCGCGCCTGCATCGTTGAGCGCGATTGTGCCCGTGTTGTCGATCAGCCCGCCGAGCGGCATGATCGCGCCGTCGGCGATCGACGTCGTGCCGGCATTATGAGTGACCGACTCCTGATTGAACAGGAAGTTGCCGGCGCCGAGCTCGGAGGCCGAGACGCCCTGCACGGTGATCGTCTCGCCCGAGCCGACGGTGACCACGGCGTTACCGCTGCCGTCTTCGGCGATAGCGAGATCGCCGAAGCCGCTGACACCATTGAACCCGATCAGGTCGATCCTATCTGCCGCAACATCGAAATTGTGCAGGGTATCGGCCGCGATCGGCTGGCCGAACACGAACAGATCGGCGCCAGAAGAGCCGGTCAGGTGATCTTCGGCGGACAGGGCGTAGATGGGATTGCCGGGTGCGAAGACTTCGACGTTGGTTGCGACTAAGCCACTTCCGATGCTTCCGTCGGCATTCGTCCAGGTTTCGGATATGTTGAGGCCGAGGGCACCTGCGTAACCGTCGGGCGACGTGAGCGACAACTTGGCGAGGTTGTTGGCCTGCACCATCCAGGTGCCGTTGCCTATGTCCATGCCCTCGCTCAAACTCCAACTCTCAGGAACCCCGGCGATTGTCAATGAGACAGCGCCAATGCGATCGACAGCCGGATCGGTCAACCCGAGATTCATTGCCTGTCCGGACACACCGGCAGGTGCGCCGCCGAGCACGAAGTCGCTTGTCTGAAGCGAAGGCACTCCAGCGAGATGAACTTCAATAAGACCTGCACTGCCGCCGAACAGCGCGCCACCGGTCGGATTGGCGAACACGATTGTCTGGTTGTTCGCCGTGTCCACGAACCAGGCGGTTTGATGCGACAGAACGGAACTTGTTCCAGTCGCCAAGGCGCCCTGAACCGTGCTGATACCGGTCGCCGTCGTGAACTGCACGTGGTCAGATCCCGACGTGAAGTCGGTTACTGTATCGAAGGATGAGTTGCTCGACTCGGTGGAGTTCGCGAGAGTGTATTTGAATGTATCATTGCCCGAACCGCCGGCCAGGATATCAGCGCCCGCGCCGCCGGTCAGTGTGTCGACCCCACTTCCGCCAAGAAGCAAATCGGATCCATTGCCGCCATTCAACGTATCATCACCACCTAGGCCAACGAGAATGTCGTTTCCATCGTTGCCGGAAATTGTCTCTCCTGCAGCCGTACCGACCAGGGTGTTGTCCGAGGCATTGCCGGTCACCCCCGCTAGGAGGTCGGGCATGTTCGCTACTATCGCTGAATAGGTGACAAATCCACCTGAAGCAGGAGCAATCGCAAGGGCAGCGGACTCAAAGGCGGTGACACTAGCCCCCCAGCTTGATGTCGTCAGATTGAGTGTGCCGGACGGCGAGCCGTCGAGGTAATTCTGTAGCGCGCTTTCGAAGGTCGCGTTCGAAAGTATTGCCTCTAGCTGGCTTGCCGAAAACACCAAAGTTACGGTATCCGATCCATTGCCGCCATCATAACTCGTGGTGCCGTTTATGTGATTCCATGCAGTCACGAGCGTGTCTGGACCATTCCCCATAAGAACGGACCAGTTACCTGCCGGTGCAGGTGTATCTCCATCGAACGTAGTATTTGCGAAGTTCGCACCGTCGGTGCCATTTCCAAAATTGATGGTGTGTCCGGTAATGCTATTTGCAAGCGTTATTGTTACCGTTACCGGAGCGCTGGAAAGGGATCCGTCCGTAGCATGATAAGTGAATGAGTCAGTCCCTAAGAAGCTGTCAGTTCGGGTGTAAGTAAACGACCCGTTTGCGTTCAGGGTAACATTTCCGTGAGTCGGATTGGTATCTTTGACTGCGGTGATGCTGTTGTCGTCGCTGTCATTCGTGAGCACTCCCGGCGTCGCAATAATCAATGTATTACCGCCAGATGTGTCGAGTATATACGAGTCGTTCTGAGCGATCGGCGCGTCGTTGACCGGGGTGACGCTGATGGTGACGCTATGCAAGACGCTGCTGTCGGTGCCATCGCTGGCAACGAC
>NZ_VFTK01000066.1:0-19355 GCF_006439495.1 Mesorhizobium sp. B3-1-8 | reverse complement strand
GTCGAATCCGGCGCCTACAATGACAATGACGAACTGGACTTTGGTACGGGCATCGATGCGAACGAGCTATGGTTTGCTCAGCAGGGCAACAATCTCGTTATCTCTGTGCTGGGCACGACCGACAAAGTGACTGTCAGCAACTGGTTTGCCGGACCTGGCAATGTCGTCGAGACCATCAAGTCAGGCGACGGGAAGGTGCTGAACCAATCCGATGTGGCAACCTTGGTTGCCGCGATGGCTGGTTTTGATCCGGCGACGTCACCAACGGGCTCAGGCATTCAGCCTAATGATCCGCTGCTCGGTGATCCGAACCAGGTTGGCACGATTGCGGCAGCAGTGCAGCATACGTGGATGGCGGCCTGAGGCACAAAGGGCGTTGCACTACGGCGATCGGTGCAAGATCGGGGCCGCACTCGTCGCAGAATGGGGCTTCAACGAGATGCTCAATTCCGCATTCAATGGGAGTTGGATAGCGGCAGGCGCGCCACCCGAGCCTGTCCTGTTACCCATTTCTCTTACACAATTCCTTGCACATTATTCCGAGATATGCGATAAATAGCTTGTAAAACAATGAGATGCAGAAAGGCTATTCGGTCTCCAAAACCGCAGGTCGTAGGTTCGAGCCCTGCTGCCCGTGCCATCTTTCCAAAGGGCAAAAGAAGCTCTCCGCGGTTGAAAATCGGCGGGTGGCTTGCCATACAGCAGGAATTGGGGCATAAGCCCCGCATAGCCGGGACGGGACGACTGGATGGTTCCGAGGCGGCGTTAGGACATAAAGCGGACCCTTGCCACTTGCGTGGATTAAGAATCGGTTTTATGTAGACAAGACAGACACGCGACGCGTGGAGCTGGGAAGCCGGCTTTACGCGTCTGATTTGCGTGGGTGAAATAGCGGCGCTGATTCGCGCCGTATAGAGCCCAGGCGGCACGTCCCGGTCAGCGGGATCATCCAGGAGGCCCGGCCAACGGGTCTTGAAACAGGCGGCACATGGCTTCGAAAACCACTAATCCCTTCACCTTTCTCCAGCAGGTTCGCGCGGAGACGGCCAAGGTGACATGGCCTTCGCGGCGCGAAACCATGATCTCGACCGTGATGGTCCTGGTGTTCGCGGTGATCGCGATGCTGTTCTTCTTCGCTGCCGATATTCTGATGGGCTACGCGATCGAGTGGATCCTGGGTCTCGGACATTAATTCGGCGGTTTACGGAGAGGTCGTGAAATGACTGCACGGTGGTATATCGTCCACGCCTATTCGAACTTCGAGAAGAAGGTCGCCGAGGATATCGAGAACAAGGCCAAGCAGAAGGGCCTGTCCGGTGACATCGAGCAGATCGTCGTGCCGACCGAGAAGGTCGTCGAGATCCGCCGTGGCCGCAAGGTCGATGCCGAGCGCAAGTTCTTCCCAGGCTATGTGCTGTTGAAGGCCAATCTGACCGATGCCGTGTTCTCGCTGGTCAAGAACACGCCGAAGGTCACCGGCTTCCTGGGCGACTCCAAGCCCGTGCCGATCACCGAGACCGAGGCACAGCGCATCCTGAACCAGGTTCAGGAGGGCGTCGAGCGGCCGAAGCCTTCGGTCACCTTCGAGATCGGCGAGGCGATCCGCGTTTCGGATGGTCCGTTCGCGTCGTTCAACGGCGTCGTCCAGGAAGTGGACGAGGAGCGTGCCCGCCTCAAGGTGGAAGTTTCGATCTTCGGGCGCGCCGTGCCCGTCGATCTGGAATTCGGACAGGTCGAAAAGGGCTGATCCGTACACCCGCGCCGGAAGGCGTTGGTACACCCGCGCCGCGAGGCGTCGGGAGCGGCGGCAGACGCCGCGTGAACGGGTGGGAGGCGAAGGTGGCACAGCCGGCCGCCGGAACCGCACCACCAGACTGCAACCGCCGGCGTTGCCCGAGAATGGGGCCGGCATGAGAAAAGGCAGGAATAGAGATGGCTAAGAAAGTTGCAGGCCAGCTCAAGCTCCAGGTTGCCGCGGGCTCGGCCACGCCGTCGCCCCCGATCGGCCCGGCGCTTGGTCAGCGCGGCATCAACATCATGGAATTCTGCAAGGCGTTCAACGCGCAGACCCAGGAGCTCGAGAAGGGATCGCCGATCCCGGTCGTCATCACCTACTACCAGGACAAGTCGTTCACCTTCGTCATGAAGACGCCGCCGGTGAGCTACTTCCTGAAGAAGGCAGCCAACCTGAAGTCGGGCTCCAAGGAGCCGGGCAAGGTCAAGGCCGGCACGATCAGCCGCGACAAGGTGCGCGCGATCGCCGAGCAGAAGATGAAGGACCTGAACGCAAACGACGTCGAGGCGGCCATGCGCATGGTCGAGGGTTCCGCCCGCTCGATGGGCCTGGAAGTGGTGGGCTAAGATCATGGCAAAGATTGCAAAGCGTATTGCCAAGAGCCGCGAAGGCATCGATCCGAACAAGGCTTACGCCCTCTCCGAGGCGCTGCAGCTGCTCAAGGACCGGTCCAAGGTGAAGTTCGACGAGACCGTCGAGATATCGATGAACCTCGGCGTCGATCCGCGCCATGCCGACCAGATGGTCCGCGGCGTGGTCAACCTGCCGAACGGCACCGGCCGCTCGGTGCGCGTCGCGGTGTTTGCCCGTGGCGACAAGGCCGAGGAAGCCAAGGCCGCCGGCGCCGATATCGTTGGCGCAGAGGACCTTGTCGACATCGTCCAGAAGGGCACGATCGATTTCGATCGCTGCATCGCCACGCCGGACATGATGCCGCTGGTCGGTCGTCTGGGCAAGGTTCTCGGCCCGCGCGGCATGATGCCGAACCCGAAGGTCGGCACCGTGACCACCGATGTGGCCGCGGCCGTCAAGGCTTCGAAGGGCGGCGCCGTCGAGTTCCGCGTCGAGAAGGCCGGCATCGTCCAGGCCGGCGTCGGCAAGGTCTCGTTCGACGTCAAGGCGCTGGAAGAAAATGTCCGCGCCTTCGCCGATGCGGTGACCAAGGCCAAGCCCGCGGGCGCCAAGGGCAACTACGTCAAGAAGGTGTCGGTCACCTCGACGATGGGCCCCGGCCTCAAGCTCGACATCGCGACGCTCGCCGCGTCGTAAGTGTCATCTGATCGGCTAGGCCGATCGCAAAAGAATCCCGGGCCGCCGATCCGTCGGCGGCCCGGTACCCCGGAAGCCGAAAGGTTTCCGGATATCCTGTCCGAGATTGCAGGCGGCCCAAAAGCCTTAATTCACTTGGGCCTGCATGAGACGGGTGAAGACCCGACAAAGGAGCCAAGCTCCAATGAAAGGTTCGAACCGTGTTTGCCTTTTGTCTGCGCACTATCCGGCGTGCCGGCTGGTGTGGCGAAAGGGGGCAGGATCCTCGAGCGTCGTTCGGGAGATCCGTACTGGATGGCCCGGCCGGCAAAAGGCAACCCGACGCCTGACCTCGTTAATGGGGCAGGGGTCAACTGGAGATAGGCAGTGGACAGAGCGGAAAAACGCGAACTCGTCACGGGCCTGAATGATGCGTTTTCAAGCGCTGGTTCAGTCGTCGTGGCCCACTACGCCGGTATCACCGTCGCGCAAATGAACGACCTTCGGTCGAAGATGCGCGCCGCCGGTGGCACCGTCAAAGTCGCGAAGAACCGTCTCGCCAAGATCGCTCTTCAGGGCACGGACTCCGCATCGATCATCGATCTGTTCAAGGGACAGACGCTGGTCGCTTATTCGGAGGATCCGATTGCGGCGCCGAAGGTCGCGTCCGATTTCGCCAAGGGGAATGACAAGTTGATCATTCTCGGTGGCGCGATGGGTACGACCTCGCTCGATGCCGACGGTGTGAAGGCACTCGCCACACTACCGTCGCTCGACGAGCTGCGCGCCAGGCTGGTTGGCATGATCGCCACGCCGGCTACCCGGATCGCCCAGATCGTCAATGCGCCCGCGGCTTCGGTCGCGCGTGTCATCGGCGCTTACGCCCGGAAGGACGAGGCGGCATGAGGCCGTTCCTCGCTGTCAACAACACACGTTCGAACCTAGTGAAGGAATACAAAAATGGCTGATCTCGCAAAGATCGTAGACGACCTTTCGAAGCTGACCGTCCTCGAGGCGGCCGAGCTGTCGAAGCTCCTGGAAGAGAAGTGGGGCGTTTCGGCTGCCGCTCCGGTGGCGGTTGCCGCTGCTGGCGGCGCTGGTGCCGCTGCCGCTGCTCCGGCTGAAGAGAAGACGGAATTCGACGTCGTTCTCGCCGATGCCGGCGCCCAGAAGATCAACGTCATCAAGGAAGTCCGCGCCATCACGGGCCTTGGCCTCAAGGAAGCCAAGGACCTGGTCGAAGCGGCTCCGAAGCCGGTCAAGGAAGGCGTTTCCAAGGCCGACGCCGACAAGTTCAAGGCTCAGCTGGAAGCAGCTGGCGCCAAGGTCGAGCTGAAGTAAGCCTGTTAGGCGAGGGCGGACGGTCTCGCGCCGTCCGCCCCCTCCCTTGACGAAGGGAGGGTTCTGTTGCGCGAGGCGTTTGAAAACCTCTTTCCTGAGGGCCGAAAAGCGGCCTTCCGGAAACGGGTTTTCTCCCGTTTTAGCCGGTAGCCGCCAAACCATCGGCAGGGCGGCCGGAAAAACAGATAGGGGCAGCCGCCAAGGCCGCCCGTTGGTGCAAGGCGAGCCGCGGCGAGGTTCGTCCCGAGTTTATAGCTAAGGAGCGACGATGGCCCAGACCCAGACTTTCAATGGCCGCAGACGCGTACGCAAGTTCTTCGGAAAGATCCCGGAAGTTGCGGAGATGCCGAATCTCATCGAGGTTCAGAAGGCATCCTATGACCAGTTCCTGATGGTGGACGAGCCCAAGGGCGGCCGTCCGGACGAAGGGCTGCAGGCCGTTTTCAAGTCGGTCTTCCCGATCTCCGACTTTTCCGGCTCCTCGATGCTGGAGTTCGTGAAGTACGAGTTCGAGGCACCGAAATTCGACGTTGACGAGTGCCGTCAGCGCGACCTGACCTATGCTGCCCCGCTGAAGGTGACGCTGCGCCTCATCGTGTTCGATATCGACGAGGATACCGGCGCCAAGTCGATCAAGGACATCAAGGAGCAGGACGTCTACATGGGCGACATGCCGCTCATGACGTCGAACGGCACCTTCATCGTCAACGGCACCGAGCGCGTCATCGTCTCGCAGATGCACCGTTCGCCGGGCGTCTTCTTCGACCATGACAAGGGCAAGTCGCACTCGTCGGGCAAGCTTCTGTTTGCCGCGCGCGTCATTCCCTATCGCGGTTCGTGGCTCGACATCGAGTTCGATAGCAAGGACGTCGTGCACGCCCGCATCGACCGCCGCCGCAAGATTCCGGTGACGTCGCTCTTGATGGCGCTCGGCATGGACGGCGAGGAGATCCTGTCGACCTTCTACAACAAGATCACCTACAAGCGCGCCGGCGACCACTGGCGCATTCCGTTCAACGTCGAGCGTTTCCGCGGCCTCAAGGCCGTCGGCGACCTGGTCGACGCCGACACCGGCGAGATCGTGGTCGAACAAGGCAAGAAGATCACCGCCCGCCAGGCTCGCCAGCTCGGCGAGAAGGGTCTTAAGGCCATCAAGGCGACCGACGAGGACCTGCTCGGCAACTACCTTGCCGAGGACATCGTCAACTACGCCACCGGCGAGATCTTCCTCGAAGCCGGCGACGAGATCGACGACAAGACGCTAAAGGTGCTGCTCGGCACCGGCGAGGACGAGATCCAGATACTGGACATCGACCACGTCAATGTCGGCGCCTACATCCGCAACACGCTCAACGTCGACAAGAACGAGAGCCGCCAGGACGCGCTGTTCGACATCTACCGCGTCATGCGCCCGGGCGAGCCACCGACGCTCGAGACCGCCGAAGCCATGTTCAACTCGCTGTTCTTCGACAGCGAGCGCTACGACCTGTCGGCTGTCGGCCGCGTCAAGATGAACATGCGCCTCGAGCTCAAGGCCGAGGACACCGTGCGCGTGCTGCGCAAGGACGATATCCTGGCCGTGGTCAAGACGCTGGTCGAACTCCGCGACGGCAAGGGCGAGATCGACGACATCGACAATCTCGGCAACCGCCGCGTGCGTTCGGTCGGCGAGTTGATGGAGAACCAGTACCGTGTCGGCCTGCTGCGCATGGAGCGCGCGATCAAGGAGCGCATGTCCTCGATCGAGATCGACACGGTCATGCCGCAGGACCTGATCAACGCCAAGCCGGCGGCTGCCGCCGTGCGCGAGTTCTTCGGTTCCTCGCAGCTGTCGCAGTTCATGGACCAGACCAACCCGCTGTCGGAGATCACCCACAAGCGCCGCCTGTCGGCGCTTGGACCGGGCGGTCTGACCCGCGAGCGCGCCGGCTTCGAGGTGCGCGACGTGCACCCGACGCATTACGGCCGCATCTGCCCGATCGAAACGCCGGAAGGCCCGAATATCGGTCTGATCAACTCGCTGGCCACCTTCGCGCGCGTCAACAAATACGGCTTCATCGAAAGCCCGTACCGCAAGATCGTTGGCGGCAAGCTTACCAACGAGGTTGTCTACCTGTCGGCGATGGAAGAGGCCAAGCACTATGTCGCCCAGGCCAACGCCGAGCTCGACAAGAACGGCAGCTTCGTCGACGAGTTCGTCATTTGCCGTAACGCCGGCGAAGTGATGATGGCGCCGCGCGAGAACGTCGACCTGATGGACGTCTCGCCGAAGCAGATGGTGTCTGTCGCGGCAGCGCTCATCCCGTTCCTCGAGAACGACGACGCCAACCGCGCGCTGATGGGCTCGAACATGCAGCGTCAGGCCGTGCCGCTGGTGCGCGCCGAGGCGCCGTTCGTCGGCACCGGCATGGAGCCGGTCGTCGCTCGTGACTCGGGCGCGGCCATCGGCGCCCGCCGCGGTGGCGTGGTCGACCAGGTCGACGCGACCCGTATCGTCATCCGTGCCACGGAAGATCTCGATCCCGGCAAGTCCGGCGTCGACATCTACCGGCTGATGAAGTTCCAGCGTTCGAACCAGAACACCTGCATCAACCAGCGTCCGCTGGTGCGCATGGGCGACCGCGTCAACAAGGGCGACATCATTGCCGACGGTCCCTCGACGGAGCTCGGCGATCTGGCGCTCGGCCGCAACGTGCTGGTCGCGTTCATGCCGTGGAACGGCTACAACTACGAGGACTCGATCCTGCTCTCCGAGCGCATCGTGGCCGACGACGTCTTCACCTCGATCCACATCGAGGAGTTCGAGGTCATGGCGCGCGACACCAAGCTCGGGCCGGAGGAAATCACGCGCGACATTCCGAACGTTTCGGAAGAGGCGCTGAAGAACCTCGACGAGGCCGGCATCGTCTATATCGGTGCCGAGGTGCAGCCGGGCGACATCCTGGTCGGCAAGATCACGCCGAAGGGCGAAAGCCCGATGACGCCGGAAGAAAAGTTGCTCCGCGCCATCTTCGGCGAAAAGGCCTCGGACGTCCGCGACACCTCCATGCGCATGCCTCCGGGCACCTTCGGCACGGTCGTCGAAGTGCGCGTCTTCAACCGCCACGGCGTGGAGAAGGACGAGCGCGCGATGGCGATCGAGCGCGAGGAGATCGAGCGTCTGGCCAAGGACCGCGACGACGAACAGGCGATCCTCGACCGCAACGTCTATGCGCGTCTTTCCGACGTGCTGGTCGGGAAGGAAGCGATCGCCGGACCGAAGGGCTTCAAGAAGGGCTCGAAGCTGTCGAAGGACACGCTCGACGAGTATCCGCGTTCGCAGTGGTGGCAGTTCGCAGTGGAGAACGAGAAGCTCCAGGGCGAACTCGAGGCTCTGCGCGGCCAGTATGACGAGTCCAAGAAGGCGCTCGAGCAGCGTTTCATGGACAAGGTCGAGAAGGTGCAACGCGGCGACGAAATGCCTCCGGGCGTCATGAAGATGGTCAAGGTCTTCGTGGCGGTGAAGCGCAAGATGCAGCCGGGCGACAAGATGGCCGGCCGTCACGGCAACAAGGGTGTCGTGTCGCGCATCGTTCCGGTCGAGGACATGCCTTTCCTCGAGGACGGCACGCATGCCGATATCGTGCTCAACCCGCTGGGTGTGCCGAGCCGCATGAATGTCGGCCAGATCCTGGAAACGCATCTGGGCTGGGCTTGCGCAGGCATGGGCAGGAAGATCGGCGAGCTGATCGACGCGTATAAGGGTGGCGGCGATATCAAGCCGCTGCGCAAGACGCTGGAAAGCTTCATGCCGGCCAACGACCGCAACGAGCCGATCCGCGAGTATGACGACGAGAGCATCGTTCGCCTGAGCGAGCAGATGCGCCGCGGCGTCTCCATCGCGACACCGGTGTTCGACGGCGCGCATGAGGCCGACATCAACACCATGCTGGAGCAGGCAGGCCTGCACACCAGCGGTCAGTCGCAGCTCTATGACGGCCGCACCGGCGAGCCGTTCGATCGCAAGGTGACGATGGGCTATATCTATATGCTCAAGCTGCATCACCTGGTGGACGACAAGATCCACGCGCGTTCGATCGGTCCGTACTCGCTCGTCACCCAGCAGCCGCTGGGCGGCAAGGCGCAGTTCGGCGGCCAGCGCTTCGGCGAAATGGAGGTCTGGGCGCTCGAAGCCTACGGCGCGGCCTACACGCTGCAGGAAATGCTGACGGTGAAGTCGGACGACGTCGCCGGCCGCACCAAGGTCTACGAGGCGATCGTGCGCGGCGACGACACGTTCGAGGCAGGCATTCCGGAGAGCTTCAACGTTCTCGTCAAGGAAATGCGCTCGCTGGGCCTCAATGTCGAGCTGGAGAACACCCAGGTCGAAGAGACCCCGACGCGTCTGCCCGACGCAGCCGAGTAAAGCCTACGGCGCGCCGCTCTAGGATGCGGCGCGCCCTTCAAATTTTTCGGTCGGGCAACCGGCCAGTCTGCGGACATTTCGTCCGCGATCGATGCAAGGGGTTATCGAGGACCCCGAAAAGGAGAACGGCATGAACCAAGAGGTCATGAATCTCTTCAACCCGCAGGCGCCTGCGCAGGTGTTCGATTCCATCCGGATCTCGCTTGCCAGCCCAGAGAAGATTCTGTCCTGGTCGTTCGGCGAGATCAAGAAGCCGGAGACCATCAACTACCGCACCTTCAAGCCGGAGCGTGACGGCCTGTTCTGCGCGCGCATTTTTGGCCCGATCAAGGACTATGAGTGCCTGTGCGGCAAGTACAAGCGCATGAAGTACAAGGGCGTCATCTGCGAAAAGTGCGGCGTCGAAGTCACGTTGTCGCGCGTTCGCCGCGAGCGCATGGGCCATATCGAGCTCGCCGCGCCCGTCGCCCATATCTGGTTCCTGAAGTCGCTGCCTTCGCGCATCGGCACGCTGCTCGACATGACGCTCAAGGATATCGAGCGCGTGCTCTACTTCGAGAACTACATCGTCACCGAGCCCGGCCTCACCGCGCTGAAGGAGAACCAGCTCCTCAGCGAGGAAGAGTACATGCTTGCCGTCGACGAGTATGGCGAGGACTCTTTCACCGCAATGATCGGCGCCGAGGCCATCCATGACCTGCTTGCCGGCATGGACTTGGAGAAGATCGCCGGCGACCTGCGTTCGGAGCTGGCTTCGACCACCTCCGAGCTCAAGCAGAAGAAGTATCTGAAGCGGCTCAAGGTCGTGGAAAACTTCATGGAATCCGGCAACCGTCCGGAATGGATGATCATGAAGGTGGTTCCGGTGATCCCGCCGGACCTGCGTCCGCTCGTCCCGCTGGACGGCGGTCGCTTCGCCACGTCCGACCTCAACGATCTCTATCGCCGCGTCATCAACCGCAACAACCGCCTGAAGCGGCTGATCGAGTTGCGCGCGCCCGGCATCATCGTGCGCAACGAAAAGCGCATGCTGCAGGAAGCCGTCGACGCGTTGTTCGACAACGGCCGTCGCGGCCGCGTCATCACTGGCGCCAACAAGCGTCCGCTGAAGTCGCTGTCCGATATGCTCAAGGGCAAGCAGGGCCGGTTCCGTCAGAACCTGCTCGGCAAGCGCGTCGACTATTCCGGCCGCTCGGTCATCGTGACCGGTCCGGAGCTGAAGCTGCATCAGTGCGGCCTGCCGAAGAAGATGGCGCTCGAGCTGTTCAAACCCTTCATCTACGCCCGTCTCGACGCCAAGGGTTTCTCCTCGACCGTCAAGCAGGCGAAGAAGCTGGTCGAGAAGGAACGTCCGGAGGTCTGGGATATCCTCGACGAGGTCATCCGCGAGCATCCGGTGCTCCTGAACCGCGCGCCGACGCTGCACCGCCTCGGCATCCAGGCGTTCGAGCCGATCCTGATCGAAGGCAAGGCGATCCAGCTGCATCCGCTGGTCTGCACCGCCTTCAACGCCGACTTCGACGGCGACCAGATGGCGGTCCACGTGCCGCTGTCCTTGGAAGCGCAGTTGGAAGCCCGCGTGCTGATGATGTCGACCAACAACATCCTGCACCCGGCCTCCGGCGCGCCGATCATCGTGCCGTCGCAGGACATGGTTCTCGGTCTCTACTATCTCTCGATCGTCAACCAGAACGAGCCGGGCGAAGGCATGGTGTTTGCCGACATGGGCGAGCTCCAGCATGCGCTGGAAACCAAGGCCGTGACGCTGCACGCCAAGATCAAGGGCCGCTTCCGCACCGTCGACGCAGAAGGCAAGACGGTGTCGAAGATCTACGACACCACGCCTGGCCGCATGATCATCGGCGAACTGCTGCCGAAGAACGTCAACGTGCCGTATGAGACCGCCAACCAGGAGATGACCAAGAAGAACATCTCCAAGATGATCGACACCGTCTACCGCCACTGCGGTCAGAAGGAGACGGTCATTTTCTGCGATCGCATCATGGCGCTCGGCTTCGCGCATGCCTGCCGCGCCGGCATCTCGTTCGGCAAGGACGACATGCTGATCCCGGATTCCAAGATCAAGCTGGTTTCCGAGACCGAGGCTTTGGCCAAGGAATACGAGCAGCAGTACAATGACGGCCTGATCACCCAGGGGGAGAAGTACAACAAGGTCGTCGACGCCTGGGCCAAGTGCTCGGAAAAGGTCGCCGACGAGATGATGGCCCGCATCAAGGCGGTGGAGTTCGAGGACAATGGCCGCCAGAAGCCGATGAACTCGATCTACATGATGTCGCATTCGGGTGCGCGCGGTTCGCCCACCCAGATGCGTCAGCTCGCCGGCATGCGTGGCCTGATGGCCAAGCCCTCGGGTGAAATCATCGAGACGCCGATCATCTCGAACTTCAAGGAAGGCCTCACCGTGCTCGAGTATTTCAACTCGACCCACGGCGCTCGCAAGGGTCTGGCCGACACCGCCTTGAAGACGGCGAATTCGGGTTACCTCACCCGTCGTCTCGTCGACGTGGCGCAGGACTGCATCGTCAACTCCGTGGATTGCGGCACCGACAAGGGCCTCACCATGCAGCCGATCGTCGATGCCGGTCAGGTCGTCGCTTCGGTCGGCCAGCGCGTGCTGGGCCGCACCGCGCTCGACGACATCAACCATCCGGTCTCCGGCGAATTGCTGGTCAAGGCCGGAACGCTGATGGATGAGCGCGATGTTGAGCAGATCGAAAAGGCCGGCGTGCAGTCGATCCGCATCCGTTCGGCGCTGACCTGCGAGGTCAGGACCGGCGTGTGCGCTGTCTGCTACGGTCGCGACCTGGCCCGCGGTACCCCTGTCAACCAGGGCGAGGCCGTCGGCGTCATCGCGGCGCAGTCGATCGGCGAGCCGGGCACCCAGCTCACCATGCGTACCTTCCACATGGGCGGTACGGCGCAGGTGGTGGATAGCTCGTTCCTTGAAGCCTCCTATGAGGGCAAGGTGCAGATCCGCAACCGCAACGTGGTGCGCAACTCGGAAGGCCAGCAGATGGTCATGGGCCGCAACATGGCGGTGCTCATCCTCGATGAGACCGGCAAGGAGCGCGCCACGCACCGCGTCGCCTATGGTTCGCGTATCTTCGTGGACGATGGCGACAAGGTGAAGCGCGGCCAGCGTATCGCCGAGTGGGATCCCTATACCCGCCCGATCCTCACCGAAATCGAGGGCAGGGTGGCGTTCGAGGACCTGGTCGACGGCATCTCCGTGCAGGAAACGGCCGACGAGTCGACCGGCATCACCAAGCGTGAGGTCATCGACTGGCGTTCCACGCCGCGCGGCAGCGACCTGAAGCCTGCGATCGTCATCCAGGACGCCAAGGGCAAGGTCGGCAAGCTGTCGAAGGGCGGCGATGCACGCTTCCTGCTCTCGGTCGAGGCCATCCTCTCGGTCGAGCCGGGCGCGCATGTCCGTCCGGGCGACGTGCTTGCGCGTATCCCGATGGAAAGCGCCAAGACCAAGGACATTACCGGCGGTCTGCCGCGTGTTGCGGAATTGTTCGAGGCCCGCCGTCCGAAGGATCACGCCATCATCGCCGAGATCGATGGCACGATCCGCTTCGGCCGCGACTACAAGAACAAGCGCCGCATCATCATCGAGCCGCATGACTCGACGCTCGAGCCGGTGGAGTACCTGATCCCGAAGGGCAAGCCGTTCCATCTCCAGGACGGCGACGTCATCGAGAAGGGCGACTACATCCTCGACGGCAACCCGGCGCCGCACGACATCCTGGCGATCAAGGGCGTGGAGGCGCTTGCCTCCTACCTCGTCAACGAGATCCAGGAGGTCTACCGTCTGCAGGGCGTGTCGATCAACGACAAGCACATCGAGGTGATCGTTCGCCAGATGCTGCAGAAGGTCGAGATCACCACGCAGGGCGACTCGACCTACATTCCGGGCGACCACGTCGACGTCATCGAACTGGAAGAGGTCAACGAGCGCCTGATCGAGGACGGCAAGAAGCCGGCCGAAGGTCAGCCGGTGCTGCTCGGCATCACCAAGGCCTCGCTGCAGACGCCGTCCTTCATCTCGGCCGCTTCCTTCCAGGAGACGACCAGGGTGCTCACCGAGGCCGCGGTTGCCGGCAAGACCGACATGCTGCAGGGCCTCAAGGAAAACGTCATCGTCGGCCGCCTGATCCCGGCCGGAACGGGCGGTACGATGAGCCAAATCCGGCGCATCGCAACTTCGCGCGACGAGCTCATCATCGACGAGCGCCGCAAGGCCTCCGGTGTCGAGGTCGCCGACCCGATGCTGACCGACATGGTCAACGCCGCGCAGTGAGCGGCTTGACATGAGAAACGATGAGAAGGGGCCCACGTGGCCCCTTCTTGCATTTCAAGAGCGTGGACACCGGTTTTCGGAAGAGATCATGATCGAATAAAGAGACCAGATCAGTATGACGGTTCTATTAGCCGTCATCCTGATCTGGCTTCACGAACGAGGAAGAACTATGAGCAGCAAGACTTGGGCGGCTGTCGACGACTACATCGTTTCCTCTCTTTTCGAAGCGGATCCCGTCCTGGATGCGGTGCTTAAGGCCAACCGCGATCAGGGCCTGCCCGCGATCGACGTGTCGGCCGCGCAGGGCAAGCTGCTGTCGCTGCTGGTGCGCATCCGCGGTGCGAAGAAGGTGCTGGAGATCGGCACGCTCGGCGGCTACTCGACCATCTGGATGGCGAGGGGATTGCCGGCGGACGGCAAGGTCGTGACGCTGGAGCTCGATCCGCACCACGCCAAGGTCGCGCGCTCGAATTTCGAGCGGGCAGGGGTTTCCGACAGGGTCGACCTGCGCGTGGGCCCTGCGCTGCAGTCGCTTGGCAAGCTGGCGGACGAAGGTGCCGGACCGTTCGACCTCATCTTCATCGATGCCGACAAGCCGAACAACCCGAACTATCTGACCCGGGCCATGAAGCTGTCGCGCCCAGGCACCGTCATCGTCTGCGACAACGTCATCCGCGACGGCGCGGTCATGAAAAAGAACAGCGGCGACGCCAATGTCGAAGGCGCTCGCGCCGCGTTTTCGTTCATCGGCGGCGAGAAGCGGCTGGACGGCACCGCCATCCAGACCGTAGGCGCCAAGGGCTATGACGGCTTCGCCATTGCGGTGGTCGACTGAGGATGCCGTTGGCCTCGGCGCGTTGCCGCCGCCTCAGTCGAAGAACGCCTCGACCACGTTGCGCTTGCCGAGCATGAAGGCGTCGGCGACGTGCTGCAGCGGTGCGAGGTCGACATCCGAAGTCCCAGCGCGAACGATCTCGGCGAAGCGCTTGTAAAGCATCGGATATTCGGCCTCGGGCTCGTCGTGGACGACCTTGCCGTCGACGGTGAGCTTAGCGCCGCCGCCCGACAGCACCATCTTGCCCTTGTCGGTCTCGGCGACGATGTCCCAGCTCTGCGGGCCGGTCTGAAGCCAGTCGAGCTCCATCGTCACCGGCAGGCCGTTGGACGTGCGGAAGGCGACATGGGCCGCGACCGGTGCCGCGCGGTTCTCCGGAAAATCGAGCACGGCCGAGGTGATGAACATAGCAGGCAGGATGTGCGTGGCGATCGACAGCGCGTTGATGCCCGGATCGAACACGCCGAAGCCGCCGGATTCCCAGATCCATTCCTGGTTCGGGTGCCAGCGGCGCACGTCTTCCTTCCAATTGATGGCGGCCGAAGTCAGTCTGGCCGAGGCAAGGAATGCGCGCGCGGCCTCCACCGCCGGCGCATAGCGCGAATGCCAACTGGCGAAGAGCGAGACGCCGTTCTCTTCGGCAAGCGCCTTGAGGTGTTCGACTTCGCTGACCGTGGCGCCCGGCGGCTTTTCGAGGAACACATGCTTTTTCGCCTCCAGCGCGGTGCGCGCGGCGTCGTAACGGAACTGCGGCGGCATGCAGAGCGAGACCGCCTCGAGGCCGGGTTCGGCCGCAAGCATGGCTTCGATCGTTGGATAGTTCGGGATCCCGTCGACTTTGCCGTGGCGGCTGGCCGCGGCGGCGAGCTGAAAGTCGCCATCCTTGGCGACCGCCGGCAAATGCTGGTCGCGCACGATCTTGCCCACACCGACGATGCCGAGCTTGATGGGACTGCTGGTCATGGAAACTCCAAGGAATGAAAGAGTGCCTAGCGGGGCAGGTTTGTCCGGCGGGTTCTGGGAAATATGACGGCTGGCCGCGCTTTTCAGATCGGCTCTTCAAAGGTGACGATCGAAACTTCGCCTTCGAGCGCGCCCTGATAGGCCGACAGATGCGGCTCCTCGTCGGGCTCGCCTTCCATGTCGCCGATCTGGTCGAGCTCGGCCTCGGCGTAACCTTCCGCGGCGAGCGATTCGAGCGCGCGGCGCACGGCAGAATCATCGTCGGGCGCCACCAGCATCACGTGCACGCCCTCCGGCTTGCCGCCTTTCTTCTTCCAGACCCGCCCGGTGATGATCGTGACCGGCCGTTCTTCATTGTCGTTCACGGCTGATTCCTCGTTTCCCCGGCGATTGTCCGGTGCAAGCCGCCTTTTGGCACGAAGCAAGGGCACAGGACAGCGCAAAGCCGGTCACTTTCTTCCTCGCTCTTGAAAAAAGACGCAAGAAAATTACATGCGTTTTTCGCATGGCTGCCCAGCTTTGGGTTGGACGCAATATTTGCCGCGCCGGGGTTGACGGACCCTGGGGTTGCGAGTAGAAGCCGCGACGTCAGAACCGATGTGAGGCTCTCCTGTCCGAAGCGACACGCTTTGGAGTTTGCCTCAAACAGGGTTCGTTTTACGAGCGAAAAGACATTTCCGGCGCGCATGAAGCGGCTTCCGCTTCCTCTGCAATTTGTTCGGGCAGGACCGCGAAGCGCGGTGTGTTGCCCGAATTTGCGTATGGGAATGACGCTTTGAGCGGCCCTGACAGGGCAGACACGGAATTGAGAGACAAGAGGGTTTAATGCCTACCGTCAACCAGCTGATCCGCAAGCCGCGCCTGGCGCCGGTGAAGCGTAACAAGGTCCCGGCCATGCAGCAGAACCCGCAGAAGCGGGGCGTCTGCACGCGCGTCTACACCACGACGCCGAAGAAGCCGAACTCCGCGCTGCGCAAGGTGGCCAAGATTCGCCTGACCAACGGCTTTGAAGTGATCGGCTACATCCCCGGCGAAGGCCACAACCTTCAGGAGCACTCGGTGGTCATGATCCGCGGCGGTCGCGTCAAGGATCTGCCGGGCGTCCGCTACCACATCATCCGCGGCGTGCTCGACACGCAGGGTGTGAAGAACCGCAAGCAGCGTCGTTCGAAATACGGCGCCAAGCGTCCGAAGTAAGGGTTTCCCATGTCCCGTCGTCACAGTGCAGAAAAGCGTGAGATCAATCCGGACCCCAAGTTCGGCGATCTGATTGTCACCAAGTTCATGAACGCCGTCATGTATGACGGCAAGAAGTCGGTTGCCGAGACCATCGTCTATGGCGCGCTGGACCAGGTCCAGGCCAAGACCAAGCAGGAGCCGGTCACCGTCTTCCATCAGGCGCTCGACAATGTCGCGCCGCATGTGGAAGTGCGCTCGCGTCGCGTCGGCGGCGCCACCTACCAGGTTCCGGTCGACGTGCGCCCCGAGCGCCGTCAGGCGCTGGCCATCCGCTGGCTGATCGCCGCGGCCCGCAACCGCAACGAGACCACCATGGTCGACCGCCTCTCGGGCGAGCTGATGGACGCGGCCAACAACCGCGGCACGGCCGTCAAGAAGCGTGAAGACACCCACAAGATGGCGGAAGCCAACCGCGCCTTCGCGCATTACCGCTGGTAACGCGAAAGAGACTGAGAGGCACCTCCCATGGCCCGCGAATACAAAATCGAAGACTACCGCAATTTCGGTATCATGGCGCATATCGACGCCGGCAAGACGACGACGACCGAGCGCGTCCTCTACTACACGGGCAAGTCGCACAAGATCGGCGAAGTCCATGACGGCGCTGCCACCATGGACTGGATGGAGCAGGAGCAGGAACGCGGCATCACCATCACGTCGGCCGCGACCACGACCTTCTGGAAGGGTCGTGACGGCAAGATGCGCCGCTTCAACATCATCGACACCCCCGGACACGTCGACTTCACCATCGAAGTCGAGCGTTCGCTGCGCGTGCTCGACGGCGCCATCGCGCTGCTCGACGCCAACGCCGGCGTGGAGCCGCAGACCGAGACCGTGTGGCGCCAGGCTGACAAGTACCATGTGCCGCGCATGATCTTCTGCAACAAGATGGACAAGATCGGCGCCGACTTCTACCGCTCCGAGGAAATGATCGCCTCGCGCCTCGGTGCGCAGGCCGTCGTCATGCAGCTGCCGATCGGCGCCGAGACCGAGTTCAAGGGCGTCGTCGACCTCGTCGAGATGAACGCGCTCGTCTGGCGCGACGAGACCCTGGGCGCTGCCTGGGACGTTGTCGAGATCCCGGCCGACCTGAAGGAAAAGGCCGAGCAGTACCGCGAAAAGATGATCGAAGCCGCCGTCGAGATGGACGAGACCGCGCTCGAGAATTACCTCGAAGGCAAGATGCCGTCGAACGACGAGATCCGCGCGCTGATCCGCAAGGGCACCATCGCGGTCAAGTTCTACCCGATGTTCTGTGGCTCGGCCTTCAAGAACAAGGGCGTGCAGCCGCTGCTCGACGCCGTTGTCGAATACCTGCCGTCGCCGATCGACGTGCCGGCCATCAAGGGTGTCGACGCCAAGACCGACGCCGAGATCGAGCGTCATGCCGATGACAACGAGCCGCTGTCGATGCTGGCGTTCAAGATCATGAACGACCCGTTTGTCGGTTCGCTGACCTTTGCCCGCATCTATTCGGGCAAGCTCGCCAAGGGCACCTCGGTCGACAACACCGTGAAGGGCAAGAAGGAGCGCATCGGCCGCATGCTGCAGATGCATGCGAATTCGCGCGCCGACGTCGAAGAAGCTTACGCAGGCGACATCGTCGCCCTGGCTGGCCTCAAGGACACGACCACCGGCGACACGCTCTGCGATCCGCTGCACCCGGTCATCCTCGAGCGCATGGAATTCCCCGATCCGGTCATCCAGATCGCTATCGAGCCGAAGACCAAGAACGACCAGGAAAAGATGGGCCTCGCGCTGCATCGTCTGGCGGCCGAGGATCCGTCCTTCCGCGTCAAGACCGACGAGGAAAGCGGCCAGACCATCATCGCCGGCATGGGCGAGCTGCATCTTGACATCATCGTCGACCGCATGCGCCGCGAGTTCAAGGTCGAAGCCAATGTCGGCGCGCCGCAGGTGGCTTATCGCGAGACGATCACCCGCACCCACGAGCAGGACTACACGCACAAGAAGCAGACCGGCGGTACTGGCCAGTTCGCCCGCGTCAAGATCATATTCGAGCCGAACACCGAGAGCGAAGAGTTCGTGTTCGAGTCCAAGATCGTCGGCGGTGCGGTTCCGAAGGAATACATCCCGGGCGTCGAGAAGGGCATCAACAGCGTCATGGGTTCCGGCCCGTTCGCCGGCTTCCCGATGATCGGTGTCAAGGCCACGCTGATCGACGGCGCCTTCCACGACGTCGACTCCTCGGTGCTGGCGTTCGAAATCGCCTCCCGCGCCTGCTTCAAGGAAGCCGCTCCGCGCCTCGGCGTGCAGTTGCTCGAGCCGATCATGAAGGTCGAGGTCGTGACGCCGGAAGATTACGTCGGCGGCGTCATCGGCGATCTCAACGGTCGTCGTGGTCAGATCCAGGGTCAGGAAGCGCGCGGTGTTGCCGTCGTCATCAACGCGATGGTGCCGCTCGCGAACATGTTCAAGTACGTCGACAATCTGCGTTCGATGTCGCAGGGCCGCGCCCAGTACACGATGCAGTTCGACCACTACGAGCCGGTTCCGACCGCGGTCGCCCAGGAAGTTCAGAAGAAATACGCGTAACTCGAGCGGGTTGCACGAGACCTTAATTCAAGGCCCGCACGGGCAGGCAGGAATGGAGAGATCACATGGCAAAAGGTAAATTCGAGCGCACCAAGCCGCATGTGAACATTGGCACGATCGGCCACGTCGATCATGGCAAGACGTCGCTGACGGCGGCGATCACGAAGTATTTTGGCGAATACAAGCGCTATGACCAGATCGACGCGGCCCCGGAAGAGAAGGCGCGCGGCATCACGATTTCGACGGCGCATGTCGAGTATGAGACGGCCAACCGTCACTATGCCCATGTCGACTGCCCCGGCCACGCCGACTATGTGAAGAACATGATCACCGGTGCGGCGCAGATGGACGGCGCGATCCTGGTTGTTTCGGCCGCCGACGGCCCGATGCCGCAGACCCGCGAGCACATCCTGCTTGCCCGCCAGGTCGGCGTTCCCTCGATCGTTGTGTTCCTGAACAAGGTCGACCAGGTCGACGACGCCGAGCTTCTGGAACTGGTCGAGCTCGAGGTTCGCGAGCTTCTGTCGAAGAACGAGTTCCCCGGCGACGACATTCCGATCGTCAAGGGTTCGGCGCTGGCTGCGTTGGAAGATTCCAACAAGACCATCGGCGAGGACGCCATCCGCGAGCTGATGGCTCAGGTCGA
>NZ_VFTK01000065.1:0-20460 GCF_006439495.1 Mesorhizobium sp. B3-1-8 | reverse complement strand
CCGACCAGAGCTTCTCCGCCTTCGTCCATCTCGCCGCCGCCATCATAAGCTCCAGATGAATATCAACAGGCCTTAGAATGACGAAGCCGAGGGGTGGTTCGAGCAACCTCCGAGCAACCTGTTACCGGGCTCCGCCTCAGTGCAGTATCTGCGACAGGAAGAGCTTCGTGCGCTCATGGCGCGGATGATCGAAGAACTCGGCCGGCGTGTTCTGCTCGACGATCTGGCCCTGATCCATGAAGATCACGCGATTGGCGACCTTGCGGGCAAAGCCCATCTCATGGGTGACGCACAGCATGGTCATGCCCTCTTCCGCCAGCCCCACCATCGTCTCCAGCACTTCCTTGATCATCTCCGGATCGAGTGCCGAGGTCGGCTCGTCGAAGAGCATGATGCGCGGGTTCATGCACAGCGAGCGCGCGATCGCCACACGCTGCTGCTGACCGCCCGAGAGCTGGCCCGGATATTTGTTGGCCTGCTCCGGGATCTTGACGCGCTTGAGGAAATGCATGGCGATCTCCTCGGCCTGCTTCTTCGGCATCTTGCGCACCCAGATCGGCGCCAGCGTGCAGTTCTCGAGGATGGTGAGATGCGGGAACAGGTTGAAATGCTGGAACACCATGCCGACCTCGCGGCGCACCTCGTCGATCTTCTTCAGATCGTTGGTTAGTTCCTTGCCGTCGACAATGATCTTGCCCTTCTGGTGCTCCTCCAGCCGATTTATGCAGCGGATCATGGTCGACTTGCCGGAACCGGACGGACCGCAGATGACGATGCGCTCGCCGCGCATCACCTTGAGGTTGATGTCCTTCAGCACATGGAACTCGCCATACCATTTGTGCATGCCGACGATGTCGATGGCGACATCGGTAGTGGAGATGTGCATCTTGGCGGCGTTGACCTTGATTTCTTCCGCGCTGACGGCGTTTTCGGTGGCCATAACCTGTTCCCTTTTTATCGTTTATAGCCGGTGTCGAGCCGGCGTTCGGTGTACATTGAATAGCGCGACATGCCGAAGCAGAACAGCCAGAATACGAAGGCGGCAAAGATCAGGCCGGACTTCGCGGTCTGCGGCGTCGCCCAGTTGGCATCGGCGAAATTCTGCTTCACCACGCCGAGCAGGTCGAACATCGAGATGATCAGCACCAGGCTGGTGTCCTTGAACATGCCGATGAAGGTGTTGACGATGCCGGGGATGACCAGCTTCAGCGCCTGCGGCAGCACGATCAGGCCCATTTTCTGCCAGTAGCCGAGGCCGAGCGAGTCGGCGCCCTCATACTGGCCCTTCGGGATCGCCTGCAGGCCACCACGAATCACTTCGGCCATATAGGCGGCGGCAAACAGCGACACGCCGATCAACGCACGCAGATATTTGTCGAAGGTGACGCCCACGGGCAGGAACAGCGGCAGCATGACGCTGGCGAAGAACAGCACCACGATCAACGGGATGCCACGCACCGTCTCGATAAATATGACACTAAGCACCTTGATGATCGGCATCTTCGAGCGCCGGCCGAGCGCCAGGATCACACCGAGCGGCAACGACACCGCAATGCCGACAAAAGAAAGGCTGAGCGTGACCAGCAACCCACCCCAGCGCGCGGTCTCGACAGCCGGCAGGCCGAACACACCGCCGAGCAGCAGGAAGAAGGCGACGACCGGCAATCCCGCGAAAAGCAGGATCGCGTTCAGTCTTTTGCCCGGCACGCGCGGGATCAGCATCGGCACCAACAGCACCACGAACAGGATGGCGACCAGGATCGGCCGCCAGCGCTCCTCGATAGGATAGGTGCCGAACATGAACTGGCCGAACTTGGCGTTGACGAAGGCCCAGCAGGCGCCGGTCCAACCGTCGGGCTGGATGCCGCCTTGTGTGACGGTGGTGCAGACGGTGCGGTCCGGCCCGGTCCACTGGGCATTGAGGAAAGCCCAGCTGATGACCTGCGGCAGGATCCACAGCACGATGGCGATGCCGAGAATTGTGAGGACGGTGTCGCCGATCGAACCCACCAGGTTCTTGCGCACCCAGGCATAGGCGCCGCGTTCGGTAGGCGGGGCCGGCTGCGCAAGCGCCATCTCGGTGCGCACCCAGGACATGTCGTGTTCCTGCATGGCCCCTACCTCTCCACCAGCGCCATTCTGGCGTTGACGATGTTCATGACAAAGGACGTCACCAGGCTCAGCACCAGATAGGCGATCATCATGATGAACACGCCCTCCACCGCCTGGCCGGTCTGGTTGAGGACCGTGCCGGCGGTCGCGGTGAGGTCCGGATAGCCGATGGCGATCGCCAGCGAGGAGTTCTTGGTCAGGTTGAGATACTGGCTGGTGAGCGGCGGGATGACGATGCGCATTGCCTGCGGGATGACCACAAGCCGCAGGATCGGACCGGAGCGGAGGCCGAGTGCCGCCGCTGCTTCGCTCTGGCCTTTGCTGACGCCCCTGATGCCGGCGCGCACGATCTCGGCGATGAAGGCCGCCGTGTAGAAGGAGAGCGCCAGCAACAGCGACAGGAATTCGGGCTTGACCCAGAAGCCACCGGTCAGGTTGAAGGTCGACTGCTTCGGAAAATCGAAGGTGAGCGGCATGCCGCTAAGCAGGTAGGCCAGCACCGGCAGGCCGACGATAAGCGTGACCGATGTCCAGAAGACCGGAAATTGCTGACCGGTCGCCTTCTGCCGCTGTCGCGCCCTGTGGGCGACGAACCAGGCCATTGCAATGGCGAGCAGCAGTGCGACGCCGATCAGCCAGGAGCCATCCCCCCAAACGGCGCGCGGAAAATAGAAGCCGCGCTGGTTGAGGAAGGAGCCGAAAGGCAGGTGGATGCTCTCGCGTGGCGGCGGCAGCACGGCCAGCACGCCGGAATACCAGAAGAAGATGACCAGCAGCGGCGGGATGTTGCGGAATATCTCGACATAGACCGTGCAGATCTTGCGGATCAGCCAGTTCTGCGACAGGCGGCCGATACCGATGGCGAAGCCCACGATGGTCGCAAGCACGATGCCGGCGACGGCAACGATGATCGTGTTGAGCAAACCGACGACCAGCGCGCGGAAATAGGTCGAGTCCGACGTATAAGCGATCGGCGTGTCGGAAATGTCGAAGCCGGCCCTGCTTCTGAGGAATTGGAAGCCTGAAGCGATGTGCAGGCGCTGAAGGTTCTCGATGACGTTGTTGACGATCCACCAGATCGAGCCAAAGAGGAGGATCACGACCAGCGTCTGAAAGAACAGGCTGCGTATTCTCGGGTCATTGATGAAGGAGCCGCGACTCGGCTCCCCGCGAAGAATTTCCTGCGAAGCCATGGACCGTCCCCTGGAAAGAGAAACCGGGAGGCAGACGACCTGCCTCCCGGATCACGTTTCAATCAGCGGATCGGCGGACCGTATTGCAGGCCGCCCTTGGTCCACAGCGCGTTGATGCCGCGCGCGATCTTGAGCGGGCTGCCCGAGCCGACATTGCGCTCGAACATTTCGCCGTAATTGCCGACCGCCTTGACGATGTTGACAACGAAGTCGTTGGAGAGGCCGAGATCGGCACCGTATTTGCCGTCGGGTTCAGTGCCGAGAAGGCGCTGGATGTTCGGATCGGTCGACGTCTTCATCTCGTCGACATTGGCCTGCGTGATGCCGGCTTCCTCGGCGTTGAGCAGCGCGAAATACGTCCAGCGCGCGATATGCGCCCACTGGTCGTCGCCCTGGCGCACGGCCGGGCCGAGCGGCTCCTTGGAAATGATCTCGGGCAGCACGACATGGTCGGCCGGCGAGGAGAGCGTCAGACGGATGCCATAGAGGCCGGACTGATCGGTGGTGTAAGCATCGCAGCGGCCGGCGTCATAGGCGGCGTTGACCTCTTCGAGCTTCTCGAACACGACGGGGTTGTACTCCATCTTGTTCTTCTTGAAGTAGTCGGCGAGGTTGAGCTCGGTGGTGGTGCCGCTCTGCACGCAGACGGCGGCGCCCGAAAGCTGCAGCGCTGAGTTCACGCCGGGCAGCTTCTTGGCGTTGATCATGAAGCCCTGGCCGTCATAGTAGGTGATGCCGACAAAATCGAGGCCGAGCGCGCTGTCGCGGTTGCTGGTCCAGGTGGTGTTGCGCGACAGGATGTCGATCTCGCCTGACTGCAGGGCGGTGAAACGCTCCTTGGCGCTGAGCGGCGTGAACTTGACCTTGGAGCCGTCACCGAAGACAGCGGCCGCAACGGCGCGACAGAAGTCCGCGTCGATGCCCTTCCAGTCACCCTTGTCGTCCGGCGCCGAGAAGCCGGCGAGGCCGGTCGAGACGCCGCACTGGATAAAGCCCTTCTGCTTCACGGTATCGAGCGTGCCGGCCGAAGCGGCGGACGCCATGAACCCGAGCGCGGCGGCGCCAAGAATGCCGATTGCAATGTGTTTCATGACCCACAGACCCTTTTCTGTTACAGGCGCCCCTATCGCCAGGCGACGCTTGATCTTTTTTCGTTTGTGAACGCAGCTCCCACTTCAAGGCCCACTCCCGGACCCGCATCAGTTGCCGATGCGCTGCCTCCCATTCACGAAACGCATCGAAGGCGATTATTCCTGTGAGGTCAAGGGAAATGACCGATTCCAGAGAGGTTTGAAAAGCAATTGCCGCAAATGCCTGAATTGCGGACAAGAGCACATGAAACCGGCAGGCGATGCGAACAAATCAGCCAAGTTGCGCCGCCGCGAATCGGTGGTCCGGCGCCAGAATCCGCAGCGGCAATAGCGGTGCTTTACTGGGCTTGCGCGCCTTTGCATTGGCCCAGCGGAAGATCGGCTTTTGGCGGGCTCGGCGCGGTTGCGCCGGCATTGCCGCCGCTTTATGGCTGGTCCGCTGACATCATTCGACAGGCGACGAACCATGGCTAGAGACAGCATCGAAATGGGCATCAACACGCTGCTTGCCCATTCGGGCAACAACCCGCACGACTATTTCGGCTTCGTCAACCCGCCGGTCGTGCATGCCTCGACGGTGCTCTATCCCGATGCCGCTTCGATGGCCGGGCGCAGCCAGAAATACACTTACGGCACGCGCGGCACGCCAACGATGGACGCGCTGACGCTCGCCGTCGATGCGCTGGAAGGCTCGGCCGGCACGATCGCGGTGCCTTCCGGGCTGGCGGCGGTGACGATACCGCTACTCACCTTCCTTGCCGCCGGCGACCACCTGTTGATCGTCGACAGCGTCTACCACCCGACGCGCCACTTCGCTGATACGATGCTGAAGCGGCTCGGCGTCGAGGTCGAATATTACGAGCCGCGCATCGGCGCCGGCATCGCATCGCTGATCAAGCCGAACACAAAGGTGGTGTTCACCGAATCGCCGGGATCGAACACCTACGAGGTGCAGGACATCCCGGCTATCGCCAAGGCTGCGCATGCTGCCGGCGCTATCGTGATGATGGACAACACCTGGGCGACGCCGCTCTATTTCAAGCCGCTCGACCATGGCGTCGACATCTCGATCCATGCGGCGACGAAATATCCGGCCGGCCATTCCGACGTGCTGCTCGGCACGGTGTCGGCCAACGAGACCCATTGGAAGCAGCTTTATGATGGCTTCTGCACGCTCGGCTGCTGTTCGGGACCCGACGACATCTACCAGGTGCTGCGCGGCTTGCGCACGATGGGGGTGCGGCTCGAGCATCACCGCAAGAGCGCGCTCGAGATCGCGGGCTGGCTGGAAGAGCAGCCCGGCGTCGCGCAGGTGCTGCACCCGGCTCTGGAAAGCCATCCCGACCATGCGCTCTGGAAGCGCGATTTCTGCGGCTCCAGCGGCATTTTCTCGATCGTGCTCAACGGCGGCGGGCAGAAGGCGCAGCATGCCTTCCTCGATGCGCTCAAGATCTTCGGTCTCGGCTATTCCTGGGGCGGCTATGAGAGCCTCGCCGTTCCGGTCTTCCTCGGCGACCGCACACTTGCCAAGCGTTCGTATGCCGGATCGCTGATCCGACTGCAGGTCGGGCTCGAGGATGTCAAGGATCTCAAGGCCGATATTCTGCGCGGGCTGGCAGCGGCAGCCGCGGCCGGGTGACAGGCTGATCGGCGCAAGATTCCGACCGGCAGACATGCCTCGGTCGAAGAAGTAGCATTGCCAGTGCTACCCACTCGGGAACCTTTTGTCGGCAGGCGCATCCAATCGCGGATGTAACGTTGCCGGGAGATCGGGGCGAGATGAGACAGCCTGCTATTGAAGCCGCCGAAATCGGTGCGGCCAGGGCCGGCGACATGGCATTGGTCAGACGGGCGCTTGCGCGCGATCCGGGTGCGTTCCGCACTATCATCAAGACGCACAACCAGCGGCTCTACCGCATCGCGCGCGGCGTCGTGCGCAACGACGCCGAGGCCGAAGACGTCGTGCAGGAGGCCTATATACGCGCCTTCGCCAATCTCGGTGCCTTTCGCGGCGAGGCTTCGCTTTCCACCTGGCTGTCACGCATCGTCATCAACGAAGCGCTCGGCCGGCTGCGCAAGCGCAAGCGCGTCGTAGCGATGCCCGAAAACCCGGAGGCGCAGATCATCCGGTTTCCCTTGAACCAAAACGACTTGAATCCAGGTGACGATCCGGAGCGGACGATGGCGCAGCGGCAGATTCTGGGACTTGTCGAACGGGCGACCGACAGCCTTCCCGATGTCTATCGCACCGTCTTCGTAGCCCGTGTCATCGAGGGCCTGAGCATCGAGGAAACCGCCGAGCTTTTGGGTATCCGGCAGGAAACGGTGAAGACGAGGCTGCACCGGGCGCGTGCCTTGGTGCGCAAGGCGCTCGATGACGAGATCGGCCCGGTGCTGCTCAACGCCTTCCCCTTCGCCGGCCGGCGCTGCGATCGGCTGACGCAGGCGGTGATGACGGGGCTCGGATTCGAGCACTGATTTCGGTCTTTTCCCGGGAACATTTCGTTCTCGCCCGCATCCAATGGCCGTCAACACCAGATGAGCCCAGGGCTATGCGCGCCGGGCGAAGGAGATATCATGTTCATGCGACCGACCGCCGCCCTCGCAGCCCTTTTCTTCGTCAGCACCGCGCCGCTGGCGCTAGCCGCCGAAAAGCCCACCGACCCGCAGATCGCCCACATTGCCTATACGGCCGACGCGATCGACATCGAAGCGGCCAAGCTGGCCATCAAGAAGTCCAAGAACAAGGCGGTCGTCGACTTCGCCAAGGACATGGCGCGCGACCATGAGGCGGTGAACAAGCAGGCGCTCGACCTGGTGAAGAAGCTGAAGGTCACGCCCGAGGACAATGACACCAGCAAGGCGCTGGCCAAGGCGGCGGAGGAAGAACGCGCCAAACTGGCGAAGTTGAAAGGGGCTGCCTTCGACAAGGCCTATATCGACAACGAAGTCGCCTATCACAAGCAGGTCAACGGCGCGCTCGAAACCCTACTAATCCCATCGGCCAGCAATGCCGAACTGAAGAGCCTGCTGGAGACTGGTCTCAAGATCTTCCAGGGACATGAGCAGCATGCCGAACATGTCGCCGGCATGCTGAAATGAGGCCGCTGCTTCTTGCCATGGCGCTGACGCTCATCGCTTCGCCGGCGCTTTCGACCACGATCGAGGTGACGATCGACAAGCTGGTCTTCTCGCCGGCAAGCATTCAGGCCAAGGTCGGCGATACGATCGAGTGGACGAACAACGATATTCTCGCCCACACCGCCACGGTCAAAGGCGGCTGGGATGTGATGATCCCGGCAAAGTCGAAGGGCGAGGTCACGCTGAAGGCGGCGGGAGCGGTCGACTATTTCTGCCGCTTCCATCCCAACATGAAGGGCCGTATCGAGGTAGCCCCTTGATCCGACCTACCAATCGAGCGAGGCGCGCCGCGCCTCGCTCGATTTAGTTGTGGTCATGATCCTTGTGCCTGTGCCGGTGCGCGGCCTGCTTTGCCCGGTTGCCACAGGCGGCCATGCTGCGCCAGCGGCGTCTGTGACCGCGCGTATGATCGGCGAAAAGCAACGTGCAGGCGGGACATTCACAAGCCTTCACATTGCCGATGGCGTGCAGGTCAACAGCGTGTTGCCGGACCGTGATGACCGGCCGGCGACACTCCTATCTCGAGCACTGGGCACCACTGCACAAGGTGACCGTCGAGGACGCGGCGGCGAATTTTCCGAAAGAAGCCGGCATCGCCCGATGTGGAGACCCGGAGGAGATCGCCGAGCTGATGGCCTTCCTCGTCTCGCCGGCGGCACGCTGGATGATCGGCTCGACGCTGCGCATGGACGGCGGTGAGGTGAAGTCTGCCTGAAGGAGGACAATGCAATGATTGCCTGGGATCGCGTGACGCGCGCGCATATCTTGCGCGCGATAGAGGACTACGACCGGCTGGGGCCTGACCGGTTTTTCGCCGAGCACGGCTTTGCGCCGACCACGACCTATGAATTGGCCTGGGAAGACCGTCTTTATCCACCAAAGGCGATCCTCGGCACCGCCTATGAGTTCGCCACGGGTGCGCGGCTAGCCTCTGGCGATTTCGAAGGGGGCAAGAGTGGTGCGGTGAAGGTACTCGGCGCGCTGGGATTCAACGCCCGGCCAAAGCAGAGGTAGGGTGGCCGGCGATTGCAGGGCCGATTCCGCAAACGGCCGTAACGCCTTGGCGCGATTGAGAAAGCCGAGGCCGCTGGCGGCATGTCCTACGCAGCTGGCGGCGCAATAATATTCTCCGAGGCTGCGAATATACGGATTGGTTTGGCTTCCAAATCCGTGGTTTCAACGGCATTGCGAGCAACGCAATTCCACCCCAATCGATCCAGGACCTGCCATGGCGTTCCGCCTCTTTGTTCCGATCCTAGCCGGCGCCACGCTGCGCGAACGGCTGATCGCCTGCATCGGTGCCGTGATCGGCATCGCGCTGACCGGCGTGATCAGCGGGCTTGCGATGGGCAAGGGCGCGGATGTAGCAATGCTGGTGGCGCCGATGGGTGCTTCGGCGGTGTTGCTCTTTGCCGTTCCCTCGAGCCCGTTGGCGCAGCCCTGGTCGATCATCGGCGGCAACACGATCTCGGCGCTGGTCGGCGTGACGGTGGCGCATTTTGTGCACGACACGGTGATCGCCTCTGGCCTTGCGGTGGCGCTGGCAATCGCCGCCATGTCATTCTCGCGCTCATTGCATCCGCCGGGCGGCGCAGCAGCGCTTACCGGCGTACTCGGGGGGCCGGCCGTTGCCGCCGCCGGCTTCCTGTTTCCTTTTGTGCCGGTGGCCCTGAACTCAATCATATTGGTGACGCTCGGTTTTCTGTTCCACAAGCTGTCACGACGCAGCTATCCACACGTGCATCAACCCGCGGGCGGCCACGGCACCGCCGACCGGCCGCCGGCCGAGCGTGTCGGTTTCCGGCCCGAGGATGTCGATGCGGCGCTGTCCGCGCTGGACGAGACTTTCGACATCGACCGCGACGACCTGGAGCGCCTGCTGCGTCAGGTCGAGTTGCAGGCGATGGTGCGCTCGCAGCGCACGCTGCTGTGCAAAGATATCATGTCCCGCGATGTGATCTCGGTGCCGGAAACCGCCTTGGCCGACGAAGCACGCAAACAGCTGATCGATCACAACATCCGCACTCTGCCGGTGGTCGACACGGACGGCAGGCTCACCGGCGCGGTAGGCCTGCGCGAGCTGACGAGAGCCACCGATACGGTGAAAGGGGTGATGTCGAAGGCCGGCACCGCCTTACCCGAGACGCCGGCGATGAGCCTGCTGCCCGTGCTGACCGACGGGCGCAGCCATGCCGTGGTGATCGTCGATAGCGAGCGGCGTATACTCGGCCTGATCACCCAGACCGACATGCTGGCGGCAGCCGCGCGCGTACAGGCGCCGGCGCAGCTCAAAGCGGTGGCATAGTGCTGGACCAATCACCTGGCATGCCCCCGCTCTCCGTTCGATCGCGCTACCGCGCCGCTCGTCTTGTCCCGGCCGGCCGGGTGATATGCATCCATGTGTGGTCATAGATCGGCTTGCGTCGCTCCCTCCAGGCACTCAGGCCTTCGCGCAGATCGGCCGTGGGAGCCATGCGGGCGAACTGCTCGGCCTCGACGAGCAGGCCTTCGGCGATACTCTGGTTGAGGCCGCGCGTGACAGCGGTGAGGATGCTCGCCACCGCCGCCTGCGAATGGCTGACGATACGCCGCGCGAGGTCGAGCGCGGCCGGCATCAACTGACCGTGCGGCACGACCTGGTTGACGAGGCCGAGCTCTATTGCCCGGGCGGGTGAGAACGCATCCCCGGTGAGGAGCAGTTCCAGCGCGCGCTTGCGGCCGGCCAGTCTCGGCAGGCGCTGCGTGCCGCCGAATGTCGGCGGCATGGCGAGTTTTATCTCGGGCTTTGCAAACAGCGCGCGATCACTGGCGATCGCCAGCGGCACCGCTTCGGTGATTTCGCAGCCGCCGCCAAAGGCGACGCCGTTGACGGCGGCGATGACCGGCTTGCGAAATGCCTCCAGCCGCGCCGTCAGGCGCTGGCCGCGCGCCACGAAATCGCGCAGCGCGACATCCGTACCTGCCTCAACGCTCACCGCGAATTCACGGATATCGGCGCCGGCGGAGAAGGCGCGCTCCCCTGCCCCGGTAAGGATGACGGCGCGCACGCCATCGTCCGTCTCGATCAGGTCAAGAAGCGAAAGCAGCCGGTCGATCAGCGCGTAATTCAGCGCGTTCAGCTTGTCGGGGCGGTTGAGGGTGAGGATGACGACGCCGTCGCGCGTCTCGCTCAGTACAAGGTCGGTCATGACTTTTCCTTTCCGGCAGTTCGGCGGGATAGGAGCAGGCTTTCGATTGCTTGTATATTCACTAGTCGGTATACTACGAACATGAGCGAAAAGGCCAATCCCACCCGAAAGCGCCTCGTCGATGCGGCGACCAAGCTGTTCTATGCCGAAGGCATCGGCCGCGTCAGTGTCGATGCGGTGGCCGAAAAAGCGGGGCTCACCAAGCGCACGCTCTACTATCACTTCAAGAGCAAGGACGACCTGATCGCGGCCTATCTCGACGGCCGCGACCAGCCCAATCTCGAACAGATGGCCGGCTGGTTCGAGGCGGCGGAGGGCGGCGCGGATAAAAAGGTGGAAGCAATCTTCACCAACCTGGCGCGGGTGGCGCGCCACCCCAAATGGAAGGGCTGCGGCTTCCTGCGCACGGCGGCAGAGTTGGCCGCGACGCCGGGGCATCCGGCGGTGAAGGCTGGGGCGCGCCACAAGACCAATTTCGAAAAATGGCTGGCAAGCGCGCTTTCAAGCCACGATGTCGCCGAGGCGAAAATGCTGGCGCGCGAGATCGTGCTTCTGATGGACGGCGCCTTTTCCAGCATGCTGATCCATCACGACCCCGACTACGTCGCCGCCGCCGGCCACGCCGCCGCGACGCTGATACGGGCAAGGATGACGGGCAAAGGCTAAGCCGGACCGTAGCGCTCCCTGCGATCCGAATAGAGCGGTCCGAAGGGACCGCATTCTCAGGGCCAGGCCAGCCAGGCCGTACCGAGCAGAAGCGTCACCAGCGTCAGCGGCAGGCCGACCTTGAAGAAGGCGGAGAAGGAAAGCTCCTTGCCGGCCGCCTTTGCCTGCTCGGCGACAATCAGATTGGCGACCGAGCCGAGCAGCGTGAAATTACCGGCAAGCGTCGAGCTCATTGCCACGACAAGCCAAGCGCGCTCCGGGTTTTCCAACCCAGGGATGAAGGGCCGGAGCGCCAGTACCGCCGGCACATTGCTCATGATGTTTGAAAGCACCGCGGTGAAGCCAGAGAGCCGCCAGACATCGTCGAGGCCGATGTTCTTCGCCCAAGCGATCATATCGGGCGTGAGCAGCGTGCGCTCGGCTCCGGCCACCACCACGAACAGGCCGGCGAACATGAAGAGCAGCGGCCCGTCGATCTCGCGGTAGATGCGCCGCGGCTTGATTGCCCGGGTGACCAGCAGGAAGGCGCCGGCAATCAGTGCTGCCTTGGCGACGGGAACGCCGGCAAAGAAGGCGAGCGCCAGCAACACGCAGACGATGGTGGCCTTCAACACCTGCCCGGGCAGCATGCGGCCGCGATAGACTTCTGGGCTGAGTTCGGCAGGGCGGGAGAATTCGGCGCGGTAGACGATGCGCACGATGACGATGACGCAGAGCAGGCCGAACAGCGCCACCGGCGCGAGCGCCAGCGTGAAAGCCGGATAGGAAATGCCGGACAGCGCGCCGATCACCATGTTCTGCGGATTGCCGGTAATGGTGGCGACGCTGCCGCAGTTCGAGGCCGTGCAGGTGGCGATGAGGTAAGGCACCGGGTTGCGGTTGATGACCCGTGTGACGTGGACGACGATCGGCGCCATCACCAGGCAGATCGCGTCGTTGACCAGGAAAGCCGAGAGCAAGCCGGTCAACAGCGTCACCATCACCAAAAGCATGAACGGTGCATGGGCATGCTCGATGGCAAAGCCGCCGAGCGCCCGAAACGCGCCCGAGACCTTCAGATGCGCCACGACGATCATCATACCGAGCAGCAACGTGATGGTGTCGAAATTGATGGCTTTGTAGGCATCATCGATGCCGATCGCGCCGATGGCGATCATGGCGGCACCGCCCAGCAGCGCAATGCCGGCGCGGTCGAGGCGCAGGCCCGGGATACGGCCGACGGCGACGCCAGCATAGGTGAGCACGAGGATGAAAAGCGCGCCGGCGCCAGTCCAAGTCATTGCAAGAAGGTTCCCGTTGCCTGCCCTGCCCCCGCCAGAATCCGTCGACGCATCGGGCGGCACCACATTTAACAAGGCCAGCGCAAAGGGAAAGCGCGCAAGCGCATGAAAGCCTTGTCTCGCTTTCATGCCTTTCACGTTCATAAACCCTAATGTAAAGAATAGTGAATTAACATATGTGACCGATATCCAGGCGTTGGGGACTAAACGGATGAATACGGTCGTTGAAGCGGAACATCGCGTCCCGCCACGGGAGGAATTGATGCGTCCGCAGGAATGCTCCCGTTGTCATGGGGCCAAGAAAGTTTTCGTTTGCGCGCGCTGGCTGAGCTCAAATGGCCATTGCTGCCCAGGAGGCACGCATCGGCTGAGTTGTCCTGGACACAGCATTGTCTGCCTCGAATGCAGCGGACGCCAGAGCTAGCGAGACTCGTGGAGGAGTGCCGACCGACCGCCAAACGCAGCCGCGGCGGAATCTTCCTTTTGGCATCGGCCGAGCGCGCTGTCGTTAAAGTTTGACATGGCCAGACCTGGCTAACTTTCTGCATTCATTGCCTGATGGACTTGGCTATTGCCTTGCGCTTTGCCGCCGCCTACGACTTGGCGAATTTCATGATTTCCTCAGGCCTGACAAAGCAATGATCGTCCGACTGCGACGCGCCCTGCGATGGCAAGCGCTTCCGCTCCTTGCCGGCTTTGCCATTGTCGCACTGATCATTGGCGCACGCGCCATCCTCGCCGAAGCGCAGATCGCGGATCGCGACGCCAGCCGCGAAGCGTTCGAAGCCCAGCAGTTGCTATCGAGCCTGCTATCGCTCGCCCAGGACGCCGAGACCGGCCAGCGCGGCTATCTGCTGACAGGCGAGAAGAACTACCTGCTGCCATATCAGCATGCGGTCGATGCGCTGCCGGCGCTGCTCAGGCGCATCGACGAGATGTTTCCGGCCGGCAGCGACAGGGCGCAGCAGGCCGTCGGCATCAAGGATGCGATTACCCGCAAGCAGGCCGAACTCGCGGAGACGATCAGGCTCTACGACACGGGCAACATGGCCAAGGCCTTGGACATCGTGCGCGGCGGCCGAGGCAAGCTGGATATGGACCAGATCCGCGCCAATATCGACGCGATCCGGCGCATCGACGGCGCGAGCCTTGCTTCCCGCGCGGAGCGCATGGAGCAAATCGAAGGCTGGTTGCGCGTCGGCTCGTTCGCCGCGCTGCTGGGCATCTTCCTGCTCGGCATCTACACGATCCGCCAATCCAGCCGCCGCTTCCACGAGGTGGCTACGGCGCAAGACGCCTTGAGCGCGAAGAACGCTGCGCTGCTCAACGAGATCGAGACGCGTGAAAAGGCGGAGTCGCAACTTCGCCAGGTGCAGAAGATGGAAGCGGTTGGCCAGCTCACGGGCGGCATCGCGCATGATTTCAACAATATGCTGGCCGTCATCACCAGCGCCATGAACATCGCGCAGCGCAAGCTAGCCCGCGGCGAACATGACGTGCAGAGCTTCGTCGAGGCGGCCGCCGACGCCGCGGCGCGCGCCGCCAATCTCACGGCCAGGCTGCTTGCCTTTTCCAGGCAGCAGCCACTGGCGCCACAGATCGTCGACGCCAATCGCGTCGTCGCCGGCATGTCGGACCTTTTGCGCCGCGCGCTCGGCCATGCGGTCGAGATCGAAACGGTGCTGGCGGGCGGACTCTGGAAAACGCATGCCGACCCGAGCCAGGTCGAGAACGCGATCATCAACCTGGCGGTCAACGCGCGCGACGCGATGGACGAAAAGGGCAAGCTCACCATCGAGACGGCCAATTGCTATCTCGATGAAGCCTATGCGGTGGCGCATCCGGAGGTGAAGGCTGGCCAGTATGTCATGATCGCGGTGACCGACACCGGCGCTGGCATGTCACCCGACATCATGGCCAAGGCTTTCGAGCCGTTCTTCACCACCAAGCCTGCAACCAAGGGAACGGGGCTCGGGCTCAGCCAAGTGTTCGGCTTCGTCAAGCAATCGGGCGGACACGTCAAAATCTATTCGGAGCCCGGCGAAGGCACGACGATCAAGATCTATCTTCCACGTTTCACAGGCCCGGAAGAGGCGGCAGCGCCGCCAAAAGCAAGTGGCAGGAGCGATGTCCCGGCCACCGAAACCGTGCTGCTCGTCGAGGATGACGCCCGCGTGCGCTTTTCGACGGCCGCTACGCTGCTGGAGCTCGGATACACGGTCGTCGAGGCCGCCAGCGGTGAGGAGGCGCTGCGCAAGCTCGCCGAGAATGCGGCCATCGCACTGATGCTGACGGATATCGTTATGCCGGGCATGAACGGCCGTCAGTTGGCCGAACAGGCACGCGGGCATTCCCAATCGCTGAAAGTGGTGTTCATGACCGGCTTCACCCGTAACGCGGTCGTGCACAATGGCGTGCTCGACCACGATGTGCACTTCATCGCCAAGCCGTTCACGCTGGAACAACTGGCGGCGAAGCTGAGGGATGCGCTGGCTTGATTGCTGGGCGGCTATCAGATCCGTCCGAGCACAACCAGAATGATGACAATGACAAGAACCAGCCCCAGACCACCGCCGCCATAGTAGCCCGTGCCGTAGAACGGCCCGCCGCCCAAGCCACTGAAGCCGCCCAGCAGGGCAAGGATAAGAATGATTATAAGAATTGTGCCGAGACCCATGGACTTTTCCTCTTTCTGAAGCGCGAACCCAGCGCCGTTATGACCAAGTCAACTCGCAAGCGGCACGCATGTTCCGCTCACCTCCGGGCCGATGCTATTCAGGACTGGCCGAGTGAGCCGACACCATTGGCTGCCTGGGGTTGGCCTCAAGTTTGATGGGAACCAAAAACATAAGCGCGATGGCGATCGCGATCGAGGCGATGACGGTAGCGGTGCTGAATACGTCTTTCACGTTCCCATCCTTTAATATTCAAAGATGCTGAACAACGTCTTCGCCAAGTCTCCTGTTCCACTTGACCTTCGTGGAACCATTCTCCCGTCCGCAACGTTTGAGGCAGCCCGATCTGGGCAACCTTGGGATAAAACGGAGGCAGGCATATGGGCGCATCGGTTCTCATCGGCATATTGATCACCTTCCTGGTGGTGATCCTGGTGCTCTACCTCGTGCAACGGCTGCCGCTCGATGCCCGCGCGCGGCAGATCGCGCAGATCATCGTCATCATCATCGGCATCATTTCGCTGCTCAAATATCTTGCGGTGTTCTAGCCGCGATCCATATTCGGCACCCGGGAAACGTCAAAAACCTGGTGTCCCATGAGACCCCCGTCGATCGCACTTACCGCAGGCAAGATATTGTTGGGCGGCACAATGTTGTGCGCCGCGAGCGTTGCCTATGCCCGGCCAGATACGCGCGCCATGACTTGCGCGCAGACGCAGGCGCTGATCAAAAGCGACCATGCCGTGGTCTTGACCACGGGTCCAGACACCTATGACCGGTTCGTCCGGCAATTCGGCAATGAGTGCGACTGGCCGGAAGTGCCTGTCTCGACGACGGTTCCGACCAAAGACGGCGAGTGCCGCGTCTATCGGTGCGAGGAGCCGATCAACTTTCCCGATTGACCGATGCTTCTTGCGCGCCGGCGCGGAACCATTGCAACCTCCTGCGGGTTTTAGCAGCCAGCAGCGGGACTTTGCCGGGCGCGAGAGAGACGCGGCTTCGTGCACAACCGGAGGAGGAACGGCAATGCCTGAAATCGCGCGCAGCGGCAGTTGCCTGTGTGGCGGCGTGCAGTTCCGCGTCACTGGCGAGCCGCTCCGGGTCGGCCTCTGTCACTGCAAGGACTGCCGCAAGACAAGCGGATCGGCCTTCCATGCCTACGCCGTATGGCCGCTAAGAGCGTTCGAAACCACCGGCATCACCAGCAACTATGGCGCTCGGAGTTTTTGCCCCACATGCGGAAGCCGCGTTCCTTTCGTCGGCGATAATGAGGCCGAGGTCACGATCGGCAGCCTGGACATTGCTCCGACTGAAGGGCTGATGCCGAGCTACGAGCTGTGGATCGGACGCCGCGAGCCCTGGTTGAAAGCCCTCCCCGCGGCGCGGCAGTTCGAGCATGACCGGATCGCCGATGATTCGACGGCAGGCGCTGAAGCCGGACCGGAGCCACTGCAAAGGTCGGCCTAGGTTGAGTTCTTGGCGGACTTTAGTCAGAACGATACGATAATCTTCGGTCCACCGGCCCTCCGGCACCTCCGGAAAAACGCCCGGCCGTGGGCCGATATGCTCGGGCTTTCTGGAAGTTTCGCATTTTCAACCACCGGTCGGTTTGCCGGCCAATCAGCTGACGTTAGCGTTGTGGGATGCGGCGAACATGAGGCCGTAAGCCGGCCTGGTTCCAGACAGCAGCACGCAAAGAATTTTATCCGTTTTACAAAATATAAGAATTTTCAGTCATGCTTCTTGCGGAAAGTACACCTCCGGGATTGTTTTGCCTGCTTGCCCGCTGCGCTTACCATGTGAAATACGAAGCTGCAGTTGCAATGCCAAAGTGAAAATTCTTTCGGCTCAAGAAATTTTCCCTTCGCCCTCTTTCTGGTTATATCAAATATGACATCCCGAAATGCCATTGGCAGCAAGCCTTATGACTTCCGGCCTTGTACAAAAGGCCATCTTTGTTTCTTTCATTTTTTGCTACATAGTGCTGCCGAATCTTGAAACCGGACGGGGCGGTTTTCATGACATCGGCGCCTGAACACGGCCGCAACATGCATATGCGGTATCCACCGATCGACGGGTTCTGGACCTGGGACATCAAGCGCGACCGTGTCTATGGCGATGCCAATCTTTCAGATTATTTCGGTCTGACACTCGATGAGTTCTCCCACGGCACCTCGTTTGAACGATGCATGCAAAGCATCGATAAGGACGACCGCTCAAGGGTTCGGCTGGCTATCCGCAAGGCCGTGGAGCGCAGGGCCGGCTTCAGGGAGGTCTATAGGGTCCATTCCGAAAAGATGGGATTGCGCAAGATCCTGGCCGTCGGCCAATGTTGCATTGACGGGGCGGGCGAGGCAGCGCTCTATCCCGGCTGGTTCGTCGATTTGACGAACGACGCCGCGTGCGAAGAGCGGGCGCTGCGCGAGATCCGCAACCATGTCGGGCAAGCCAAGGACCTAGCGCGATCGATCGGACACGACCTGATGTCCTATCTCCTGGACAATGTCGAGGAAGAGGTCGAGCAGCGGCTTGGCGCAAGGCTGGGGAGGCGAAGATCGTCTTGAAGCGGCTTTCGCCGATTGTTTGCGGATCAGCTTCGCTTGCCGCGCCTGCCGACTTCAGCCGCGACCATACGCGCGAAATGCGACTGAGGCGATCGGCGCTCGATGAGCTTGGCCCGTTCGAGGGCCGCATCGCCGTAAAATTCGATCAGCACGCCGGCGGCCTTGGCGGCGTCGGCCCTCAACCGGCCGAAATCCGCCTGCCCGCTCTCGCTCAAGGGCTCGCTCCTGGCAATCACGTCAAGCATGGCTTGCAACTTGTCGGGAGTGCTGCCCTCGTCTTCGTGCATGGTCGCCATCCGATTGGGCGCGTAAAATATCGACATTTCCGCGCAATGTCCAACAGGTTCGTTGATCGGGCATCAGTGCAACCGAGTACAGCTTCGCCGCGAGCGTGGTGACAATGTTCGTACAAGCATAGTGAGCCAAACTTACCGCACAGACATTTGGGGGCATCCATGGACCAGCCTAGCAAAATGGAAAACCTGCAGTTTGCGCAGGGGATCTTGCGAGAACTTCGCCAGAAAGCGGAGGCCGATGGCGAGAAGCTTCTGACCTATCTGATCGACATGGCCTATCTCGAAGCCAGCGACCGCATCCGCGCCCACTGGATCGGCAGCCACGAACACGAAGGCCACCGCGCCAAGGGCTGAGGTTGCCCGCCCGGGACGGCGGCCGGAACGCAAAAAGCCCGCCATGCCTTCCGGCACGGCGGGCGGATCAAAGCGCGTAAAGGCTGTATGAAACAGCCAGGCCTTTGACTATGACGCGGCCGCCTGTTGGCGGACCGGAAGCTTCCAGCCCGGCCGCGCGAAATGGCAGGTGTAGCCGTTGGGATAGCGCTCGAGATAGTCCTGATGCTCGGGCTCCGCTTCCCAGAAAGGCCCGACTGGGGCGAGCTCGGTGACGACCTTGCCAGGCCACAGGCCGGACGCGTCGACGTCGGCTATCGTGTCCTCGGCGATCCGCTTCTGTTCATCGCTGGTGTAGAAAATCGCCGAGCGGTAGCTCGCGCCGATATCGTTGCCCTGACGGTTCCTTGTCGTCGGATCGTGGATCTGGAAGAAGAATTCGAGCAATGTGCGAAAGCTTGTCCTGGCCGGATCGAAGTTGATCTCGATCGCCTCGGCGTGGGTGCCGTGGTTGCGGTAGGTGGCGTTCGGTACATCGCCGCCGCTGTAGCCCACTCGCGTTGAAATCACGCCGGGCAGGCGCCGGATCAGATCCTGCATGCCCCAGAAGCAGCCGCCCGCAAGGACCGCGCGTTCGGTGGAAGAAGCCATGTCACACCTCCTTTGGATTGCTCCATAGATAGGCGTTGCGGCCGGGTTCTTCCAGCGGTTCGAGCGGCGAATCGCTGACACCGGCATCGAAGTATCCGGCATGGACGGTCTGCCCCTGTCTGTTTCGAAAATATATGCTTGCACGGCTTCGACGCCGTCGCGATCACGAATCCGGCGTTTGCCTGAATCTCCGCACCACCACCTCGAAGACGATATCCGAAATCCACATCGCACAAACGCCGATGAGGAAAGCGGCGGCAACGACCGCCGCGCCGACAGCGGAAGTCCTTGCGCCGATCTGCATGTTGCATCCAGCTTATCGACGCGGCTCAAGGCATCTTCGCCGGCTGATTCCCCCAGCTGCGCTAAACCATTGTTTGCGTGGTCTTTCCGGTTTGGAAACCATGGCGTTCAACCGCCGCGAAACCGTGATTCACTTCGTGAGCGGACTCCGCCGCCGTTCCGCCGCAATGCGACCGCAGTTCAGCACCGTTCGCCCCCGTCGTCAGTCCCTGGGGCTTCAGAGGAGTTCTAGTGATGATCATCAAGAAGGCTATTCTGGCGGTGCTGATGACTGCGGCACTTGCCGGCTGCGAGACGCAGACCGAAGGCCAGCAGCGGGCCACCACCGGCGCATTGCTGGGCGGCGCCGGCGGCGCGCTGGTCGGCCAGGCGATCGGCGGCAACACCAAGAGCACGGTGATCGGTGCCGCGAGCGGCGCTCTGCTCGGCGCCGTCGTCGGCTCGGCCACCACCCCGCAGCGCCGCGGCGACCAGCTCTGCCGCTACCAGGACCGCTACGGCCGCATCTACACCGCGCCATGCGACGACCGGTACTACAACGGCAATTATTGATCGTGCCGGCTTTCCCTTCTCCCCGTTTCACGGGGAGAAGGTGCCCCCCGAAGGGCGGATGAGGGGCAGCGCGAAGTCATGAAATGCTGGCGTTGCCGAGCGCCGAACCCGTGAAGCGCGGAGGCACTTATCGGTTTATGACTGCATCGAGAATAAGCGCACTGTCACCCTAATTCCTGTCGCTGATGTCGGCATCTGGGCTTGGTCCCAACCATGCGCACTTCATCGCTCAATTGCCTTTGAGTTCTGGCAGAATCCTCTCGTCGAGAAACCTTAGGCGACCAGCCAGCATTTCCGCATTGGCGGGAGTTGCATCGATGTTGACCGGTATCAATTTCGCCACCGACTTTCCTTGCCGCGCCGCCTCGACCCATTCCTCGAGGGCACCAATGTAGCCATCAAGAGCTTCGAAAGG
>NZ_VFTK01000064.1:0-20854 GCF_006439495.1 Mesorhizobium sp. B3-1-8 | reverse complement strand
GCCGGTCCTCCGGCGGACAAGAAAACTGTCACCCATGCAATCGGTCCATTCTGTTACCTATCTATCCGGTTCGGACAGCTTGGGTTCCTCGCCCCCGCAAGGCGGGGGAGAGGTGGCCGCGCAGCGGCCGGAGAGGGGGACTTCGTAGGGCGACAAGCCTTGCGAGTTGCTGTCCGCTCCGTCACCAAAGCCGGCGCTGCCCCTCTCCGTCACGGCTTCGCCGCGCCACCTCTCCCCCACTGCGTGGGGGCGAGGAACTGGAGCTTTGCGAAACCGCGCCGAAACCATGATCTGCGATGCCGCTTTGGCGGCAACCGAAGGTCGAGTAGCTTCCGGCCGCGATCCGGAGCCGACATGCGACCTCTCCCGAACCTGCTTCTTGCCTGCGTGCTGCTCTCGGCCTGCTCTGGCTCCGCCGGCGACTGGCGCGCCGATGCGATCGCTGCGGCCGAAGCCAGGATGCGCGGCCTGATCAACGATCCGGCGGCAACCTTCTCGCATGTCGATCTCACCGGCGGCAGCGCGACCGGCCAGACCTGCGGCGTCGTCATCAGCAAGGTCGGCATCTTCACCAAGGAAGCGCGCTTCATCGTCTATATCGACGGTGCCGGCCCCTATGTCGAACCGGGCCTCGGCTCGTCCATGTCGCAGGCCGACTTCGACTGGGCCTGGAAGAACGATTGCGTCAGCGAAGGCTACAAGAGCTGAACGCTTTCCTCGCCCCGCGCGAAGCGGAGGTGGCCGCGCAGCGGCCGGAGAGGGGGCCTTCGCAGGGCGGCAGCATCTCCGAGTGATCCGTGTCCGTTCATCCAAGTTGGCGCCGCCCCCTCTCCCCCACTCACGTGGGGGCGAGGAACTGGAGCTTTCAAAACGATTTCCACCGCTTATGGTACGCGAATGCGCGGTCGCGCGATTTGCATGCCGTAAGGGATTTCAGGAATGTATGTAGGCCGTTCTTACCGGTTGCTGGACTTCGCGCTCTGGTCGCGGCGCAGCGTCATCTACATGATAGTGGTGAGCGGGTTGGCGATCGCCGCCTACCGACTTCCGGCGACAGCTGGGTTCTCGGTGCCATGGTCGGTCGTGCTGGTGCTCGGCACCACAGTGTCGCTCGTCGCCGGCTTCAAGAATTCGCAGGTCTTCACCCGCGCCAACGAGGCCCTGCAGGCCTTTTCACAGATCACCGCCAGCAGCCGGATGCTGTCCGGCTTCTGCCGCGATTTCATGGATGCTGCCGCCGCCCGGCAGCTGATCTATCGCCATCTTGCCTGGCTGACGGCGCTGCGCTTTTCGCTGCGGCGGCCCATGCCTTGGGAATCGCTGGCGAAAGCAGCCAACATCGAGTTCCGGCGGCGCCGCTATCACATCCAGGAGGATAAGACGTCGCTTGCCGAGGAACTGCGTAGGCTGCTGGGCGAGGAAGCCGAAAGCGTGCTGAAATCGCCGCAGCCGGCGATAGAACTTCTCGACTGGCAATTGGCCGAGGTCAACGGCTTGCTGAAGAGTTCAGTTGTTCCGACGCAGGTCTACTCCGAGCTGGTCAAGCTGATACGCGACTTTCAGGACCAGCAGGCCCGTTGCGATCGCATCAAGAACAATCCCTATCCCCGGCAATACGCGATCGTGAGCTCGATGTTCATGATCATCTTCTGCACCTTGCTGCCCTTCGGGGTCGTTCCGGTCTTTGCCGATATGGCCAAGCTGGGCGGCGTGCTCGGCTGGATCTCGATCTGGCTGACCATCCCGTTCAGCGCGCTGCTGGGCTGGGTCTACATGTCGCTGGACCTGGTCGGCGAAAGCAGCGCCAATCCGTTCGAAGGCAACGCCAACGACGTGCCGATCTCGCAAATCTGCCGCGACATCGAGATCGAGCTGCGCCGGGGGCTTGGCGAGACCACGCTTCCAGCGCCGCTGGCGCCGGTGAACAACATCGCGACGTGAAGCTCTTCCCTTCTCCGGGGAGAAGGTGGCCGCGAAGCGGCCGGATGAGGGGTGCTCCAGGGAACGCCAGCGCGTCACTCCGCTGGAACACCCATCATCCATCCCGGCGCTGCGCGCCTCGCCACCTTCCCACATGCGTGGGACGAGGAAATCGGAGCTAAAAAGACCGATGGAGCCGGATCAGGGGTAATGGCTGCCCGCAAGCTGCCTTGCGCGAGCTTTAGGATCAGTCGCTTTTCGGGTGAGCGGTTGGCACCATATCCTTTCGTCGCCCGTAATCTGATTGAACCAGACATTGCATACTTTGTTTGGTGTGTCCGGGGTACAAACTTTGCGCTGGAATCCCCTCAGCTCGTACATCCTGCAGGTCTGCTTACTTGTGTCATAAGGCACATTCGACTGGCAGGCTGAGGCGCTCGCGGCAATGGCCACGACGATTGCTATGCGGATCATGTATCTCCCCCGATTCATCAACAACTTCGCATTGATGAACAGTATTATCAACAGCAATATTTGATCACAGCAGATAATTACGGCGAGCTGGTATGTCCCGACACGTCACCTTCATGACCATCGACGATGCCAGGCACTACAGCCCAGAGCAGCGCGCTGCGATCGTCGCCGCCTATCCCGAGCATGAGCGAGAGGCCCGCGCGAAAGGCATTCCAGTGCTGGGCTCCGGTCGCATCTTTCCTGTGCCGGAGGAGATGATCGCCTGCGAGCCTTTCAAGTTGCCGCGCTGGTGGCCACGGATCGGCGCGCTCGATTTCGGCTGGGACCATCCTTCGGCCGCGGTCGAGCTTGCCTGGGATACCGAGGCCGATGTCGTCTACGTGACGAAGGCTCATCGCGCCTCCCAGCAGACGCCGGCCATGCAGGCGCTGGCGCTGAAGGCATGGGGCGAATGGCTGCCCTTCGCCTGGCCGCGCGACGGCCGCCGCCAAACGCTGGAAGGCGCCGGCGTGGCGCTGGCAAAACAATACGCCGCCCACGGGCTGAACATGCTGACCAGCCACGCCCGCTTCGCGGATGGCTCCGTCTCGGTCGAGGCCGGACTGATGGACATGCTCGACCGCATGCAGTCCGGCCGCTTCAAGGTGTTTTCTTCGCTTGCTCAGTGGTTTGAGGAATTCAGGTTGTTCCACCGAAAGAACGGCCAGGTGGTCAGGCTACGAGACGACCTGATGGCCGCGACACGATATGGCGTGATGATGCTGCGGGAAGCGCTCGTCGATCCGGCGGAGTTCAAGGCGGCGCGGCGGCCGGCCGGACAGGCTGATCCGCTGAAGGCTTTCAGGTAACGAGAGCCGCGCACTGACTTCGTCATACTCGGGCTTGACCCGAGTATCCATGCCGTGACCATTGCCGTGGAGCGTAGCGGTGCAGAATTCTGCAACTGTTGCAATGCCTTAGCGTCACGGCATGGATCCTAGGATCTGCGCTCGTCGCTCCGCTCCTCGCTTCGCCCCGGGATGACGAAGCTCGTGCGGCCGGCCCCTCATTCCGCAACGCCGGCACCTTCCAGTCTCCCCGAAAATCTCGATCGGACAGCCCCGCAAGCGGCAACCGATGCGCCGAGCGTCGGCCATGCCGCTTGGCGGCGCGCCCGCACGCTAGGAAGCACGCCGATGGTTCACATCATCCCCCTCTTCACCGATCAGCGCCGCCCCGATACCGGCGATGCGGCGCCCAACGCCGCGCCGGCCGGCCCGCTCGATCCTTACTGGCGGGAGGTTGCCGCTCACTACGAACGGCGCATGGCGCGGCAGCAGGCCTTCGACACCGAGATCGCGGCGCGCAGGCTGCATGGCGAGATCGCCGGCGCCGAGGCCGATGTCGCGGCCAACGCGCCGGCCGACGGCGAGGGACTGCATCACGCCATGCATAGCGAGGTCGATCCGTATACCGGGCGTGTCGTCCTGAAAGGCCAGTTCGACACGCTGTTCGATAATTTCCTGAAACAGGCGCCGCCCGAGCTGCGCGCCGGCCTCGCCAGCCGCAAGCCAGCTCTGCGAGAGACGGGCTCGGTGCGCATGGCGATGCAGCAGCTCCAGCGCCGCGCCCGGTATGAACAGGACCAGTTGTCGGCGGCCCAGGCCGAAGAACTCGACACAATCGCCAAGAGCGACCCGGACGACCATGCTGCCTTCGATGCCGCCCGCCACGCCGGCCTCGATCTCATCGCCAAGATGAACCTCGACCCGCAGACCAGGCTGCAGACCGAAGCCGCCTGGCGCGAGCGCGCGGTGACGGCGCGAATCGAGGCGCTGATCGCGCGCGATCCGGGGCGGGCAACCGAGATGCTCAGCGCCGCACCGGTGGCGGGTGACCGCCAAGCCGGCGATCCCGTCGTCGATCCTCGTGCCGATCTATCGCCCGACGGTATTCGGCGGCTGCTCCGCCAAGCGCGCGCCGCGACAATGAACAGGCTGATCGAGGCGCGCGCCAACATCGATCTCGCTTCGCAGAATGCTCCGGACGCAATTGCCAATACGGGCAGCTACTCCGGCACCATGCCAAACGCCGCGGATTTCACCGCCGTCTATGGCGTCGAGGAGGGCGGCGAGCGGTATCAGGAGTTCGGTCGAAAGATTGACGCTGGTCGCCAAGCCTTCGGCATGCGGACCATGCCGAACCTGGCGATCCGGGCTTTACTTAGCAATACCGCGTCTGGCGCGACGAACTCTCAGCAGGAAGTTCAAACCAATCCCGATCTGTTAGTGGAGGCTGCAAAGCGGAATCTGGGAGCGAGGACTGCAGATCCCGGAGCCTATGTTCGCCAAGTTTTTTCTGCCGTGGATGCGGCATGGAAAAATGTGTCGAACACCAAAGGCTATCAGAACGCTATGCTCTGGTCGGTTTCCGCTCAACGTCAGCTCGGCATAGAAGACGTTCAGCCGTTGCCGAACTCTATCGCTGAAGACGCCATTATGTCGTTGATTGGCAACAAATCGCAACGCGAAGCCACGCGAGCACTGAGCCGCAGCCTATTGGGCGATACGGTCGATCCAAATCTGAGAATGTCGCTTATAAAGCAATTAATTTATGTTAGTGTGATGATGAGTTTACAGTAGTATTAATCTCTGCCCGACGTATCTATGAAAATATCCCCGTATATTATAAGTTTCTTGTAAGAAAGATCTTGTCTCACCGAATTGTACAATCTCACAGCATGTTTTCTGTTTTTTCGATATAAGGAGATGGTGTCTTTTCCGTTTTCAAATGAACAGCATCGTTGCAGGGAGGGCTCGTCACTTATATTGTATATAGAGAAGCTATAGCTATCTTTGTAGTCAATAAGACTCATTCGGAATCCTTTGTCGAACTGCACATGGCAGTCGGAGTTCTTTTTACACACAGCAGTTCCGCCGAAATATCGCCCGTCGCTCGTCTTTAGAGCAAATTTTATGGAATAGCTGTTGGAGGCATCTTGAGCAAGACTCGAAAGCGTCGTGGCAAAAATGAGCGTCGCCGCAGAAATAAAGACCTTCGATCCGAGCTGCATTTGAGAATCCATCCTAGATAACGCTTTTATATAGATCAAGGAGCCGTGTTGATGGGGTCCATTGAAAGGCGGGGGTTACCACCCATTGGGACCCGTGGTGCCTCGATCAGTCAGGAGGACGCCCGGCGCTTTGCGATGGACCTTCTTGATAATTACTTTTCGGGTCCCGATGCTTATTTCGCGGATGGCCCCCAAAAAAATCCATACAACCCAGACCTCAATGCGCTGAATGGGATCTTTGATCCCGAGGCTCCTCTAAAAAAGAATACACTGGTACACAAGCTTAACGATCTCCAATCCAGAGTCGTCGATCAGTCTCAAAGGGCCTATGTACAGTCCTTGATAGATGGGACGATCGAGTTCAGAAAGACATTCGGCAAACGGCTGGTGTATGAGCACGAAGTGAAGCCATTTCAGAATTCACCGGCGATCATGCCTGATGATCAGAGGAATTTTGACTTCAAGATGGAAATCCCCGATTACCAGAGTCGCTTTCCAAAATTTCAACCGTGCGCGGTTCGGCCAATACTTAGCATCGTGGCTTCGACGCGTTGCTGGTCAGGCACGCCGGCTTGACGTCGATCAATCAAGGGTTGCATACTTAGAAAGCCAAAGTCAACGGTTGCGAGCGGCAGATGACAGCTACCGTAGCATGCTCTGGGAGAGAGCGAGCAAGTTCAAGAGGATCAACCTGGGCTGGAACCCCACATTTCGTTCGGTTGAAAGTGAATGGAAAGGCTGGTCAAGACGACTTCCGGATCGCGCGCAAGACAACCAAGACAACAAGGTGACACTCACGCCTCAGCAATTTGCGGAAATGTTCGTGGACAACAACTTTGCGGGTTGATCGGTCTTCCTCTGATGCGATTTTTTAAAATACGGCCGCACCCGGCTGGTGAAATCGGCAAAGGCACGGTTCTCGACTCGAGCGTTCATCCACCGATCGTAACCAAGCTCCACTACAAGGTAAACGCATGGTTCGGCGATGTGATTATCGCGACGTTTCCCTGTTTCCTTGTCACTGAAGAAGCCCAGCGCGCGTTGCAGAAGATGGGCTTTTCAGGCGCAACGTTCGCCGACGCCGAGGTGACGACCTCGGAAGAATTTCAGGAAGATCAACCCGGCGTGGTACTGCCGCGTTTCGTTTGGTTGAAAGTGCATGGAAAGGCGGGTCAGGACGACTTCGGGATCGCGGTGCCCTTCCGCCTCGTCATTTCGGAACGCGCTTTTGATCTACTTGATTCGTTGGGTATTTTCGTTGCGATAGTCGAGCCTTACGATGAGGAATAGCATCCTCGCCAAACTCACCGAGGCGTATCTCGATCATATCGAGCCGTAGAACAATTCCGAGACATACGCCGGGACCAGGGCGTCAGAGTTTCTAGACCAACACGTCGCTGGCAGGCCTCGCTGCTGACCGGCGGGAGTCTGTCCATGCCCATCCGCATCGTGCCCGCAACCCTGCGGGATCTCTCCTACGTCGCTGCCAATCTGCGCCCGGAGGACCGGGCCGAGATCGACTGCCAGCTCGACCACTGGTCACCGGCGCTGCTGGCGCTGACGGCGCTCCAGGGCTTTGCCTATGCTGCCGAACTCGACGGCAATCCGGAGGCGGGCTTCGGCGCGGCCGAGCAGCGGAGTGGGCTTTGGATCGCCTGGAGTTGGGGCACGCGCCGCATGAGGCGCTGCGTGCCCGAGATTACGCGCTTCTTCCATACCGTGCTCGGGCCCCAGGTCGCAGCCAGGGGCGCCTGGCGGGTCGAGGCGAGGGCGCTTGCCGAGAACGATCTTGCCTTGCGCTGGCTGGACAGGCTTGGCGCCACGCAACGCTGCCGCCTGCCGGGTTACGGCAGGAACGGCGAAGATTTCTTCCTCTATGACTGGATAAGAACCTCTAACCTCGGGGAAAGCAGGAACCATGTGTCTCTTTCAAAAACCACCGGAACTGAAGCCGCTGCCGCCGGTGCCGACCGCGCAGGACAAGGACGTGCAGGCGCGGGAAGCAGCACTTCGCTCTGAGCTCGAGCAGCGCCAGGGCACGCCCTCCACCGTCAAGACCGACCTTGCGCCGAGCGACGTCGCCGGCCGGCGCCGCGTGCTGCTGGGAGTATGACGTTATGACGGCGATGAAACGAAGCTTCCGCCGACGCGTGCTGGACTGGTGGTACTGGAGGCGGCATGCGCGGTTGGTGAAGCGCAGGGGCTAGCAACCTTCTTCCAGGAGGAAGGGAGCACTACAGTTGGTCGTCGAGCCACTCGCGCAAATCCCGATCCTCGCTTTTTTTGGTGGCGGGTGGCGAAGGCCGCGTCCAAGCGTACCAGATCGCAGCAAGCACGCCGGCGCCCCAGATGCCGGCGAAAATATGCTCGACGAAATCCATGTGGCGATCCCCGGTAGCCGCATGGATATTAGTAGCATCGAATTTAGCAATACAGAATACAATTCACGCCTGATAGCGAGATCACGCCCCCTTCCTCGCGAACGCCCACACCATAAGCGGGTATTCCTCGTCGTTGCTCAAGTCCCGCCACACCCCATAAGCCCGCACCGGGCCGCCGATATGCGCCTTGGCGCAGGCTTTGTTGCCCCAGCCGAAGGCCTGCACGTCGTCTTCGCCAAAGCCGCCTTCGACCATCAGCTGCTTCAGCCCCGCGGGCGTCCAGCGGTTGTAGTCGTGCGGGCGGGCATGCACGCGAAACAGGAAGGGCGTCGCCACCATAGCCCAGCCGCCGGGCTTCACCATGGCATGGATGTTGGCCACCGCCGCCTGCGGGCGCTGCACATGCTCCAGCACCTGGTCGGCGATGACGATGGAATATTGCTCCTCGGTGCGATCCCGGCAGATGTCGAAGTCCGGGAAATCGACCGAGCGGTAGTCCGGACACAACGCCCGCCAGTAGCGGTTCCAGCCCGGCGAGATCTCGATCACGTCGCGCGACTTGCGGTGGGCCGCTTCGAGGAAAACCGTGAAGGCTTCGATCTGGCGGATGCGCAGCCAGTTGCGATTGTCATAGCGAAGCAGTCGCTTCACGGCGTGTTTGCCGCGATTTTTCAAGGCGCCGGCAAGGCTTGTCATTCTCGACCTCCTCTGCCCGCCGCGAGCAGAGATAGAGCACAGAGACGTGCGCAAAAGATGACAGCGCAATCTTTTCCTCGCCCCCGCCAAAGGCGGGGGAGAGGTGGCCGCGTCGCGGCCGGAGAGGGGGCTGCGCCAGCTTCGCGGGATAAGGCTCAATCGTTCCTCCATCATACGCAACGCGGCGCCAGTCCCCTCTCCGTCTCGGCTTCGCCGAGCCACCTCTCCCCCACTCTCGTGGGGGCGAGGAACAGCCCCGCCAAACCAAGCGAGACCTCCCCATGACCGATACCCGCGCCCGCGATATCCTGTCGCGACAGGCCGAACTTGAGACCGAACGCGCCGCCTACGAGCCCGTCTGGGAGGCGGTGGCGGAGTTCTGCGATCCGGATGCGCCCGACATCTGGTCGGGCCGCCGCACCAGCCGCGGCGCGAGCCAGGCCGAGCGGCAAGACCGGCGCGGCTCGCGCGTCTACGCCAACACCATCAACTCCGCCGCCAACCGGCTCGCCGCCGGGCTGGAAAGCCTGATCATCCCGCAGTCGGAGAAATGGCACGGGCTGACCACCGCCGAGATGAACGACGAGGAGACCGACGAAGAGAAGGAATGGGCCGAGGCGCTCCGCGATTTCCTGTTCGCGCTGCGTTATTCCGCCAACTCCAACTTCGTGCCGGCGACGCAGGCGTGCCTCAGGAACGTCGTGCGCTACGGCCCGGCCTATCTCTACGCCGAGGAAGGGTTCGGCGGCACGCCGATCCGCTATGCCTCGGTTCCGGTGGCCGAGGGCTATCTGTCGCGCAACCGCTGGGGCCAGGTCGACATCTTCCATCGCCGCTACGAGCGCACGGCGCGCCAGGCGGCGCAGCTGCTCGGCTACGAAAAGCTGCCCACGCGCATCAAGGCTCTCGTCGACGACCCGGCCAAATGCGAGGAGAAGATCTCGCTGATCCAGTGCGTGCAGCCGCGCGACGAGCGCCGCATGTACCGCAAGGGCGGCTCCTACCAATATCTCGACCAGGCCTTCGCCTCCTACCACGTCATCGAGGACGAGGAGGAGATCGTGAAGGAGAGCGGCTTCCGCAGTTTCCCGGTCTCGACCTTCAACTGGCGCCGCTACGAGGGCGACGCCTATGGCATCTCGCCGGCGATCGAGGCGCTGACCACCGTGCGCGAGGAGAATGCCGTGCGCCGCTCCGGATTGCGCGCACTGCAGCACCGATCCGCCGACCGCGTCCAAGGCCAGGCTCGATTATGTGCCGGTGCTCAATCCCGGCGAGAACTATCCGGGCCTGATCGATGACAATGGCCGGCCGCTGATCCAGCCGATCGCCACCGGCCAGAACCCGAGCTATGCCTTCGACTATGCGGCGAGCCGCGCGGAAGAGATCCGCGACATGATGTTCGTCAACCTGTTCCAGACTCTGGTGCAGAACCCGCAGATGACCGCCACCGAGGCGCTGATAAGGCAGGAGGAGAAGGGCGCGCTGCTCGGTCCGTCCGGCTCGATCATCCAGGCCGGCTTCGCCGCCAATCTCGACCGCGAGCTGTCGATCCTCGAGGACAAGGGCCTCTACGACCAGGACAGCCGCTTCCGCCCGCCGGAAAGTCTCGCCGGCAAGGCGGTGCGGCCGACCTTCACCGGCCCGCTCGACGTGCTGCGCCGCTCGGCCGAGGCGCGCGACACCATCCAGGTGGTGACCACCGCCATGCAGATGGCGAAGTTCGATCCCGGCATCATGGACAATATCGACGGCGACGAGGCGATCCGCGTCGTGCAGGGCGCCGGCCGCAGTCCGCAGCGCATTTTCCGCCGCAAGGACGAGGTGGAAGGGATGCGTGGCGCGCGGGCGCAGGCGCAGCAGGCCCAGGCCGGCATGGCGGCGATCGCCACCGCCGGCAAGGTGGCCAAGGACGCGGTGCCGGCGGCCGTCCAGGCGCGCGACAGCGGCCTGCTCGACAGCCTGCAGGCGATGATGCAGGGCGCCCAGGATGGCGGCGGCGCGGCTGCAGCGCCTGCCGGCGGCGCGCAAGGCGCGATTCCCGGCGGGCAGGGCGCCGGCCCCGCGGGCGGCGTCGCCAATGGTGGCGCATGAGCCGCAAACGCTTCGCCCGCCCCTCCGACGCCGGCGGGCCGCTCGCCGCCCGCGAGGCGCTGACCAAGGCCTATCGCCGCGTCTTCTCCGGCGAGGACGGCGAGCTGGTGCTGGCCAACCTCACCGCCACCACCGGCTACTACCGCCGCCCGTCCTACGGCGACTGGCTGGCCCGCACCAAGACGCCCGAAGGTTTTGAGCTGCACAGCGCGCTCTCCAACGCGCGGGCGGAAGTGGTGCAACACATCATGGGCTTCCTGGCGCTGGAAGACGCCGACCTCGCCGCGCTGGAAAAGGCGGCTCGGGCCGAGGAGAGGTGAGGCGCTGAAACCGCCAATCTCCCCCCAAGTGGGGGAGATGCCCGGCAGGGCAGAGGGGGCGCGAAGGAACGCGACCTGTCGCCTTCGTCATCCTAGGGCGGAGCGAGGAGCGCAGCGACGAGCGCAGACCCTAGGATCCATGCCGTGACGCTAAGGTGTTGCAACGGTTCAGAATTCTGCTCCGCTGCGTCCTCCGGCGAAGGTCACGGCATGGATCCTCGGGTCAAGCCCGAGGATGACGAAGCGCGCCATATAAACCAGTCCAAGCATTGAAGCCGGCGGGACAGCACCCCCTCTGTCCTGCCGGACATCTCCCCCACGAGGGGGGAGATCGGCTATCGCGCGCGCCGCGCCCTAACGACCAACTCACTCCCTCCACCACTTTCCAGCCGACTCCTCACCATCCGCACCGCCGAACCGGCCGCCATCCGCTTGCGGCCGGTCGCTGCGCGCGTCCCCCAAACCGCCCGGGCAGGAAACAGTCCAATGGTCCACATCATCCCCCTGTTCGTCGGCGAGCGCCGGCTCGATACTGGCAACGCGGTGCAGTATCCGGACACCTCGCCGGTCGGCGAGGCGATGCAGCAGTTCGGCGACAGGTGGCAGGCAGCCGCCGAGCGTTACGAGCAGCGCAAGGCGCAGCAGCAGGCCTTCGACACCGAGATCGCCGCGCGCCGGTTGAACGGCGAGCTCGCCCGGGCCGAGGCCGACGCCATGGCCAATTCCCCAGCCGACGGCGCCGGCCTGCACGAAACCATGTATGGCCAGGTCGATCCGTATACCGGCCAGGTGGTGAAGACCGGCCAGTTCGACACGCTGTTCGGCAATTTCCTGAAGCAGGCGCCGCCAGAACTGCGCCCCGGTCTCGCCAGCCGCAAGGAAGCGCTGCGAGAGGCGGGCGCAATACGCCTGGCGCTCCAGCAAAATCAGCGCCGCAAGCAATATGAGCAGGACCAGGTCGCGGAGGTCCATACCGCCGAGCTCGACAACATCGCGCGAAGCGACCCGAACGACAACGCCGCCTTCGACGCCTCCCGGCAGGCCGGCCTCGACCTCCTCGCCAAGATGGACCTCGACCCGCAGATCAGGTTGCAGGCCGAAGCCGCCTGGCGCGCCAGCACGGCGAAGGCGCGGATGCAGGCGCTGATCGCGCAGGATCCGCGCCGCGCCGCCGAGATGCTCAGCGCCGGCCCGGTGGCAAGCGACGGCATGGGCGAGACTGTGCCCTCGCAGCTTGGTGCCGGAGCGCAGGGCAAGGAAGCGACGGTAAAAGGCCAAAAAACGCCGGACGAGATGGTGGCGCAGGCGTTCGGCGAACGCCAGTCGCCGGATAGCGACACAGCTATTCCGCTCGATGCCATCACTTATCTGAAATCCGGCGACCTCGCCGCGCTGAAAGCCCAGGCCAACAACGCCACCGCGGCCCAGATGATCGGCGCGAATGCGCGAGTGATGCTCGCCGAGCAGAACGCGCCGGCGGTTATCGCTGTCACGGGCAAATATCCTGAGGGGGAAAAGCCGACCGCGCAGGACTTCGTCAACGTCTACGGCGCCGACGAGGGCTCAAACCGTTTCGAGCATTTCCGCATTACCACCAGCGCCGCCAAGGCCTATTCCGACATGCATGCGGCGTCGAACCAGGCGATCCATGCCGAGCTCCTGCACTCGCGGCCTGGACCCGGCAGTTCATTGGAAGTGAGTGAACGCTACGAAGTAAAGGCTGGTGCCGCCCAACTGATTATCGCGGCCCGCAACGCCGATCCTGTCGCTTATGTCGGCAATCTGTTTCCCGGTGATGCTCCGGACTGGAGCAAGGTCAAGACGCCGCAAGAATTTCAGGCCGCCATCAACTGGGTCTGGGCTGCCCAGAAGCGGCTCGGTTTCAGCAGGACCTTGGCCGTCCCGCAGAATTTCTCAGACAGCCTTGGCGCAAGATATGTCGATGAGAGCGTGCCATTGCAGCAGCGCACCATCGAACTGAGCGAGACTCTAAAGGCAATACGCAACCCCGAGGCGCGCTTCACCTTTGCCGGACAGGTCTTCCAATCTGCCTTGGCTCGCATCCGGCAGAACGCGGCGGACAATCCAAAGATTTCCCCCGCGGAGCTGGAAGCCCAGGAAAAAGCTCTCCAGGTTAATTTGCTCCAGATGGCCGAGCACCCCGCTCGGGTACGGTTCGACGCCGGCTCATGGTGGCAAAAGCCGCTTGCAGCTGCGAACGACACCGTCAGGCTCATGGCCAACGGCGCGACTTTCGGTCAGGCTGACAAGTTCTCCGCCGGCATGAACTCGCTCTTCTCCGACAAGAGCTACGACGAGCTGCTGGCAGCCGAACAAGCTGAAACCGAAGACGCCAACGACCGTGCCGGCTCAGCCGGGATAGCCGCAAATCTGCTCGGTGCCTTCGCTTCCGGCCACGGCTTTCAGAGCGCCGGCCTTACCTTCACGGGCAAGCTGGGAGCCGAAGCCCTTGAGGGGCTGCCTGGTTTCTTGGCAAGAAGCACTACTGCGGCTGCCGACGGCGCCATGTTCGGTGGCGTGGATGCCGCGCTCAACGGCCGGGATATCGTGCGCGAAATGGGCTCCGGCGCGCTCTTGGGCGCGGGCGGGAATGCTCTTGCCGAAGGGCTTGGCGCGATTGGCCGAAAGGTGGTGGCCAAAATTGCCGGGCGGCCCATCGATGCAAAATCCTCTTTCGGCACGGATGTTGAAACAGACGCATCGTCCTATCGGGCTGACCCTAAGGCGAATGAAAATTCCACCCTCCCAAGGGACGCTGGCGAGGCCCCCCTTGGTCCTGAAGGCGCAACCAACGCCTCCGATGGTCCCGGGTTACACCTGTTTTACATGCCGCATTGGACGGACGCGCAACGACTTGCGGCAGACCTGAAAGTCGCGGCTCTAAACGCGGTTGAGAAGATAGTAACTCCGTCGACTCGCGCGACGACGTCAGCCAGTGTCAGGTACAAAGCCGAAGGAAACGAAGTGCCTATCGGCCATGACGTGGATCATGTACACGATTTGCAATTGGGAGGTGCCGAGGCGACGCATAACATGGCTCCGCTGGATTCAAGCGTGAACCGTAGCTTGGGTCCCCAGATATACCATCAGATAAAGCATCTGCCTCACGGGACGAGAATTGGCAAGGTAACGATCGGAGATCGATGATGTTTCCAAAGTTTCGGCAAAGCTTTTCTCCAGACGCAGGCCGCAGACCTGACTCCGTGAACATCGACACTGGCGTGCCAAGCCTGAATGAACTGCTTTCCAGTTTCGGTGGCGTGTCGTTCAACCACGGCCTTTACCGGATCGTCCGTGCCCAGGATTTGGCCGCGTGGAGCAACAGAATAATCTTGGGCTTCCCCGCATTTGCCGGGCGCATTACCTGTTTTGGATACGATTGGTTGGGCAGGACATTCGCCATTGACACCAAACGAACCGAGGAAGGCGAGCCTGGTGTGGTGATGTTCGAACCAGGGACCGGTGAAGCGCTTCAGATACCGGCCAATGTCCGGACTTTTCATGAAACCGAATTGGATGAGTATCAGGATGCCGCGCTGGCTTCGAATTTTTATGCGACATGGCGCGCCAACGGCGGCGCCGAACCTGCCTATAACCAATGCATCGGCTATAACGTCCCGCTCTTCCTGGGCGGCAAAGACGATCGTGAAAATCTAGAACTGACGGACCTGGAGGTTTATTGGCATATCACGGCTCAGCTCATCGCGAAGGTGAGGGGCTTGCCCCCGGGGACGCGCATAAACGTCAAAGGTGGGTGACTTCGAGAAAGCTGAATTCGACCCTGCAGCTCAACCCAATCCTGCGCAACCGGCCGCGGTTCGGGGCGGGTGATGAGAAATCCAGGGCTGCCTCCTTTTTCAACGCGGCCAGCTTGCTTGCAACTGAGAAGTTGTATATATCTATAATGCAATTATAGATTGCAAGGCATGGAATGTAAGGGGCCAACGGTCATTCTCGTCTTTGGTAGTGTCTGGTGAACCGGCGGTCTGGAATTCGAACTTACTATACGTACAAAGGGGGACTATATGGGTGCAGGTTCTGCCGCGATGCTGCTCGGGGCTCTGGTTCCGACGTTTTTGCTGAGCCGCTTGTTGCTCTGGATCACAAAGCGCTGGAACGGCGGCGTGCCGCGCCTGTTGGTGGTGCATGTCATTTGCGGCGCGCTCGCCGTTGTCGCCGCCGCATATGGCTACTCGCACACCGGGGCGCCGGATTGGTCTCGCAGTCCACTCTACGTTGTTGCTCAGTTGATCTGGCTGATTGTGGATTTCCTTCGCGGCCGCCGCCGCCGGCAAAGCCAGCCTGCAAGCTGACGGCACTCGGACCGCTCGAATCGATCCTTTTAGCCAATGGACAACGTTCCAGAGCCAGATTTCAGCAGCGTCACGCGCTTGCCTCCTGCTGATGTCAGCACCGGAGACGATGACCTCGATTCCGCCCTGGTCGAAGCCCGTCAATATCTCAAGTTTTATAACTGGGTCCTATCCATCAAGGGCGAATATTTTGGATATGGAGCCGAAGGAATAATCTACGTCTTTCTTTTTGAAATAGAGCCTGGGCGACCCGAGGTGAACCGATGGATTTGGGTGATCGTTGGCGATGTGCCGCCGACATATATCCCTGCTGATGACGCCGCCACGCCTTTCGAAGCTCTTGATGGCTACATTGGTGCCCTCGAGGAATGGGTCGAGGCGGCGCGGCAAGGAAAGTCGGTGGCAAAATTAATACCAGTCAACGTCGATGCAAGTCCCGCCAACGCGGAAATGCTGGCTGGTCGCCTCAAATTCCTTGACGAGAGGATTTTGCCAGAGCTCAAAGGTGATTGAGCGATGTTGGCCGTCTTGGTTCTAAGGGCTGGTCGACGAGTGGAATGGAAGTGCACTGCCATTGCAATTGCCGATTGACCCGGCCAACAAGATCGTCCTGCCTCGCGATGTCCATCGGGTAACAAGCTAGGTCATCGTGGAATCAGTTACTTGAGCACTTGGGAGGATAGTAGTGAGATATATCTTAACCGAGGGGCAGTTAGACGCGCCGGCCGAATCCGCGGTCGTCGATGGACTGTCTGCACACTTCGGATTCGAGTTACCGAGGGACTATACCGACTTCCTCAAAGAGCATAATGGGGGCGAAGGTTTTGTCCACGATAACTACATTATTTTCTTTAAGGCTGAGGAATTGGCCGACTTCAACCGAGAATATGAGGTAGAAAAATATGCACCAGGTATTCTCTTGTTCGCGTCTAACGGAGGAGGTGAAGCATATGGGTTTGATACTCAAGATCCAAATATGCCAATCGTGCGCGTTCCGTTCGTAGGTATGAACAGAAAGTTAGCTTTGAAAACGGCGCGTAACATAGCTGACTTATTTTCTCGACTGGCGGAATGAAAATGAGCGACAAAAGGGAATATTCGCGCAGAAAGGGCATGGAGCTGTTTGAGATTACACCCATTATCGTTGGTGGTGATCCAATCAGCCCGGAGAATAAAATCTGGGTGACCAGGCAAGAGCACTTTGAATTGGTACGCTTTTGGAATCGGACTATCGGGGATTTGCGTAAAGCGGCGCGAGCGGAGAAGTAGGCGGCGTTGAGGCTTCCGATGTCCTCACCAAGCTGATTTATCAGCCGCAGGCGTCGCAATTACGGTGGCAATGCACTTTCGCTTTGGCGATACGCCCTCAGCCCTTAAGTGGCTGCGAAAATTTAACATAAAACGCGGCCTGCACTTACATGGAACGCCTCCCGACCTGGACGGATATCGACCCGGCAATTTTAGCATTGAACTGCCAGCCGATTATTACCCAACTGAGCCATGAGCAGATCAATATAGGTGCGCTCCTATTAAAGGCTGATCTGAAATTGGCTGTATTCGCTCAACACGACTATTCGTTCTCGTCAGCTAAGGGGCGCACCCGATATCGACGAAATTGAGTAGCGCTTCGTTCCCATCATCGTCCCGAAGGGTATAGAATGCATGGTATTCGGTCTCAGCTGGCCGCCATTCGAAATCCTTGACGACATCCCGGTCCACCGCGAACATATAAGAACGCATCGGGCCGTAGATGAAGCCATGCTCGCCTTCCTTCGTCAGAATCTCTGCGGCAGTGGCTCCCTGTAGGCGATGCTTGTCCTCCGTGAAGACGGCTTTGCCTTGACCCTGTCGGACAACGGTTACAACAATTCCTGACCTGATCTCCTTGAAGAGCACGCCCCTTGGGCAGCTTTTCGACAGAGCTTCTGGCTGATCCAGGTCATCCGAACGGGCTGCGCCGGATAGCAAGGCGAGCATCGCAGCTGCGGCGAGAATAAGCGAGCGCAATTGTTACCTCCTATGGGGACGCGCTAGCGGACACACCCAATATCCTGAAGGGTAAAGTCCACGTCGCTGCCGTCATCCGTGCGGACGGTGTAGAATGTCGTGGATGCGGTTTCGGCAGGCCGCCATTTGAAGTCTTTGACGATCTTCGGCTCTACCGCGAACATATAAGAGAGCATCGGGCCGGCGATGAATCCATGCTCGCCGTCTTTCGTCACCAGCTCTGCCGCCGTTGCCGCCTGCAGGTGGCTGCAATCATCCGAGAAGCATGCCTCACCGAAGCCTTGTCTGATTACGGTCACGACAACTCCTGACTCGAACGCTTTAAAAAGCACGCCCTTCGGGCAACTTTTGAAGAGAGCTCCCGGCTGATCCAGGTCGTCCGACCGCGCTACGTCCCACGACAACGCAAGCGTCACCATTGCGGTGAAGGATGAGCAAGCGCAATGATGCCTCCTATAGTTGCAGAATGGAATACATTGTTTCGTAATGGTTGTATCTGGTTTTATCGAGATGTCCAGCCGAATGCGTGCGTTTGCTTCACTCCGTTATGCGTGCGATGCACCTTGGCGAGCGCGCGCCGCAGGCCATCGGGATCGGCCGGTGTCAGAATCAGATGCACATGGTTGGGCATGAGGCACCATGCCCAGATACCGACGTCGGCTGCACGGCAATGCTCGACGAGCAGATCCCGGTAGAGTTCATAATCTTTGGGTAAAGAATACCTTGGCGCGGCCGTTGCCCGGCTGCGTGACGTGGTGCGGCAAACCGGGAACGACGATGCGGGGGAAGGTGGCCACGGGTCAATCTATGCGAACTAGGCTTGGAAATTACGGTGACAGTGCACTATTTTCCTTTCTCTGCCGTCCTCGTTTCCGAGGCTTGACCGCTTGGCCAACTTGCACGGCAATCCGATCCAGGAATCCTTGGCCGCCTACCGGCCGGCCAATGCTCTCGGCCTTCCGCAGCGCGCCGAACGCTGCGACATCCGTCTCGACCAGATCGAACAGGCCGGCCGATGACGGCAGCCGGTCCTGTATCGGCCTGAGATCCGTAACCCCATCGGGCTCGCCTGTCAGATGCGCCCGTGCACTTGACCAGGGCCAATCCGCTGCCAATTCCACCAACCCCGCTCGCACTGGATTCAGCCCAACATAGCGCAGTGCCGCCAACAGGTGATCCTCGTCCATAGCGACGGCGCCGAACCGGCCTTGCCAAAAATGTCCTGTCTTCTTTTGCCGCGCATGAATGATACCCGCATAGATGCGGTGCACCTTGGCGAGGGCGCGCCGCAGACCATTGGTATCGGTCGGGGTTAGGATCAGGTGCACATGGTTGGGCATAAGGCACCATGCCCAAATGCCGACATCGGCGGCACGGCAATGCTCGACCAGCAGGTCTCTGTAGAGCTCATAATCCTTGGGCGTGAGGAAGACCCTGGCGCGGCCGTTGCCCCGCTGCGTAACGTGATGCGGCAAACCGGGGACGGCAATTCGAGCAAGGCGGGGCCATGTGGCTAATCTATACAGATTGTCGCCTCGCCAACATGCTACAAGTGCACTGTCACCGTAATTCGATAAGACAAAACCTCCTGGGTCAAACAGCTATAAGAATCTTAGACTTATCGCAAGGTTTGAAAACAGGGAAAAATCAAACAAATAGGTGAAGGTATGGATGATTGGAAATTCAAAGATCCGAAAAATCTAGCTGTTATATCGACACGAAAAATATTTCGTGGTGGTGGTTGGATTGCATATGTGTCCCATGATGTCGAGGATGAGTCGTGGCAATTTTACGGAAACGAACCTGAAGTTGATCATGATGACTTAATTTTGGTTGGGTTGGTCGAGGTGGTTGAGCTTGATGGGAGTGTTGCACAGCTAGCGGATTTGCCGTTAGGCTGGCATGCTTGGCGCGATACAAAAACCTCGCCGTGGAAGCGAGATAAAATGCCTCCTGAACCCCCAGAGTCAACGAACTAGTTCCGTCGTACTAGTTTCCTCCGCGGTGTCACTATTGGAGATCGTGGTGTTCGAGACATTCCAAAAAACTTCCAAGTAGATAGCAGGGTGCCGGCGGATGCCGGTAATTTTTCGCTGGACATAAAAATTGCCGGGCTGAACGAATTGCTCGCGAGCTTTGGTGGCGCGACATTCCGTCGTGGTTTGTATCGGATCATGCGGGCGCAGGACGTCGCGCGATGGAACGCAAGGATACTGCTGGGCTTCCCCGAATTCGCCGGGCGGATAACCTGCTTTGGTTATGATTGGCAAGGCTCGGCATTTGCCGTCGACACCGGACGGCTTGAGCAGGGCGAACCAGGCGTTTTGATGTTCGAGCCGCATACGGCGGAAGCATTGCAGATACCGTCCAATATCAAGACTTTCCATGACGTCGAACTCGTGGAGGAGGACGGTGCCGCCTTGGTCCCCGACGGCTTCGCAGCGTGGCGTGAGAGTGGTGGCGCCGAGCCTGGCTACCAACAATGCATAGGCTACAAGCGCCCGCTGTTCTTGGGCGGTGAGGACACGGTAGAGAATTTCGAGTTGTCGGACTTGGATGTCTATTGGCACATCATGGGGCAAGTCATCGCCAAGGTGAAAGGATTGCCGCCGGGAACGCCAGTGCGGGTGTAGTCATGAACTCGGACGAGTTGGTGTACAAGGCGGTCTGGTCAGAGGCCCTGCCTGCGGCCGGGAACGTAGATAATTCCAGGTCAGGTTCTTTGACACGTTGACGTTGTGTACAACCACGTAAGCGTGTAATTTATAGAAGAAGCAATCTTAGGTGGTGAAGACAGGCAGGATCGATGAAGCCGACCAGAAGGCTATTTCCGCCCTGGTAGGCTTGAAACGCTGGCTGCTCGGAGATTTTGGAAATTACCCGCAGATAGAAGATGGGGGATTATATGGGTGCAGGTTCTGCCGCGATGCTGCTCGGGGCTCTGGTTCCGACTTTTTTGCTGAGCCGCTTGTTGCTATGGATTACGAAGCGCTGGAACAGTGGCGTGCCGCGCCTGCTGCTGGTGCATATCATTTGCGGGGCGCTCGCCGTGGTCGCGTCCGCCAACGGCTACTCGGAGGCCGGGACGCCGGACTGGTCTCGCAGCCCACTTTACATCGTCGCCCAGTTGATCTGGCTGATTGTGGACTTTGTTCGCTGTCGCCGCCAAAGCCAAATTGCGAGCTGACGGCCCATAGACCCGTTGGGAATCTCATAAGCTTTGATTGAGCCCTTTAGCTGATGGACAACATGGCAAAGCCAAACCTCGGCAGCGTCACGCGCCTGCCACCTGCCGACGTCAGCACCGGAGACGATGATCTCGATTCCGCCCGGGTCGAGGCCCGTCAATATCTCGAGTTTTACAACTGGGTACTATCCATCAAGGGCGAATATTTTGGATATGGAGCCGAAGGAATAATCTACGTCTTTCTTTTCGAAATAGAGCCGGGGCGGCCGGAGGTGAATCAATGGATCTGGGTGATCGTTGGCGACGTGCCGCCGACATATATCCCTGCCGACGACGCTGCCACGCCCTTCGAAGCTCTTGATGGCTACATTGGTGCCTTGGAGGAATGG
>NZ_VFTK01000063.1:0-21584 GCF_006439495.1 Mesorhizobium sp. B3-1-8 | reverse complement strand
TCCCCAAAAATCAGCGTTGAATCTGATTTGCCGGCCCGTGGGAATCCCAATTCCTTAAATCGTCACTACGGCCTAGAATGACGAAGCGCGAATGTCGTCGCTAATCTCAGACGCCTCCAACAGAGCTGGCGGACCGCGACGTGCCTCAGCCGACGAAGGCGCGCTCGACGACGAAGCTTGCCGGATGGCTGAGCGAGCCTTCCTGGAAGCCGAGGCTTTCGGCGAGTTCCTTGACGTCCTTCAGCATGTGCATCGAGCCGCAGATCATGATGCGGTCGGTCTCGGGATTGAGCCTGTCGATGCCGAGGTCGGAATAGAACTTGCCCGAGCCGATCAGCGCGGTGATGCGGCCCATGCGCGCCGACTCTTCCCGCGTCGTCGAATTGTAGAGTGTGACGCGGCCGCCGGTCAGCTCGCCGATCAGCGGGTCGCTTTCGAGCCCGGCCACCAGTTCCTGGCCGTAGGTAAGCTCGGCATTGTCGCGGCAGGTGTGGGTGAGGATGACCTCGTCGAACTTCTCATAGGTATCGGGGTCGCGCAGCAGGCTGGCAAAGGGCGCGATGCCGGTGCCGGTCGAGATCATGACCACGCGCTTGGCAGGCGTCAGCGCGTCGAGCACCAGCGTGCCGGTCGACTTCTGGCGCATGATGACGGTGTCGCCGACCTGGATCTTCTGCAGCTCGGAGGTCAGCGGACCGTCCGGCACCTTGATCGAGAAGAATTCGAGCTCGTCGTCCCAGGCGGGGCTGGCGACCGAATAGGCGCGGAAGATCGGCTTCTCGGCATTGGGCAGGCCGATCATGACGAATTCGCCGGAGCGGAAACGCAGCGACTGCGGGCGGGTGATGCGGAAGGAGAACAGCCGGTCGGTGTAATGCTTCACCGACACCACGGTCTCGGCGTAGACATTGGCCGGGATCGGGAACTGCAGCGGCTTCGAGCCTGCGACGTTCAACGCGGATGTCGTGTTCATTCCACCCCAACTTTCCGGCCCAGATGGAACGCACTGGGCGCCAAACTTTTTCCTGCGCGCCCGAACGGTCAGGTTCCGGCGTGCTTCTCACACACTGCCAAGCGGTAAGCTCTTGTGTCGGGAATTTATTAGTATACAAATGATCTTCAGGTCAAGATGGCAGCGTAAAACGCCTTTCCAAACCAAGGCATATCCGTAGTTCTGGCATTTCGGGTTTCGGCAATGAGTGAGAAATTTTCGGCGCCGGCTGGAAGCGTCGTTGCCGGCATCGATGTCGGCGGGACCTTCACCGATCTGCTCTTGATCGACGGCAAGGCAGGCGGCAAGGTCCATATCGCCAAGACGCCGACCACGGTGGAGAACCAGGCCTTCGGCGTGGTCGCAGCACTTGGCGCCACCGGTTTTCCGATCGACGGCATCGACCTCATCGTGCATGGCACGACGACCACCACCAATGCCGTACTGGAGCGCCGGCTGGCGCGGACCGGCATGATCACCACGCGCGGCTTTCGCGACGTGATCGAACTTGGCCGCCGAACAAGGCCGCAGGCTTATGGCATGACGGGAACTTTCGTGCCGGTCATTCCCCGCGACCTTCGGCTCGAAGTGTCGGAGCGGGTCGAGGCGTCGGGCGCCGTGCGCATTCAACTCGACGAAGCCGAGATGCGCGACGCAGTGAAAAAGCTGCTCGACGCCGGCTGCGAGTCGCTCGTCATCCATTTCCTGCACTCCTACGCCAACCCATCGCATGAGCGGCGGGCCGCCGAGATCGCGGCGGAGGTCTGGCCGAACGGCCACATCACCACCGGACATGCGTTGCTCTCGGAAGCGCGCGAGTTCGAGCGCGGCGTGACGGCGGCCGTCAACGCCTCGGTGCAGCCGATCCTGGAGCGCTATGTCGAGCGGCTGCGCGAGGAGCTTGGCACGAAGGGCTACGCCCGCGACTTCCTGATCATGAACGGCAATGGCGGCATGATCTCGGCCCGCTTCGTCACGCAGGAATCGGCCAAGACCGTGATGTCCGGCCCGGCTTCCGGCGTGATCGCCGCCGCCTATACGGGAAAACGCGCCGGCTTCGGCAACCTCGTCACCTACGACATGGGCGGCACATCGACCGACGTGGCGCTGATCCGCAACGCGGAACCCGCCGTGTCGAACGAGATCGAGATCGAATATGCGATGCCGATCCATGTGCCGATGGTGGCGGTGCACACGGTCGGCGCCGGCGGTGGCTCGATCGCGCGCGTCGACGCGGCCGGGCTGATCCAGATCGGCCCGGAAAGCGCGGGCGCCAATCCAGGCCCGATCTGCTACGGGCGCGGCGGCGTGGAACCGACCATCACCGACGCCAATCTGGTGCTCGGCCGCCTGGCGCCGAAGAAGCTGCTGGCCGTCGACAATCCGGTCACCGTCGAGCGCGTGACCTCGATCTTCGAGGACAAGATTGGCAAGCGAACGGGCCTTTCCGGCGTCGAAGCCGCCGGCGCGGTGCTGCGGCTCGGCAACATGAAGATGGCGGGCGCGATCCGCATGGTTTCGGTGTCGCGCGGCCACGACCCGCGCGATTTCGCGCTGTTCGCCTTCGGCGGCGCCGGACCGCTGCATGCGACGGCGCTCGCCCGCGAACTCGGCCTGCCCAGGGTGCTGGTGCCGGCGCGCCCCGGCATCACCAATGCGCTCGGCTGCGTCGTCGCGGATTTGCGCCACGACTTCGTCAACACCATCAACCAGCCGGTCGGTGGGCTCGATGAAGCTTCGCTTCGCGAGTTATTGGAACGGCACCGTAACGAAGGCGAGGCGCTGATCGCCAAGGAAGCGGTGAAGCCGGACGCGATCCGCGTCACGCATTCCGCCGACATGCAGTTCGTCGGCCAGACGCACATCATCAACGTGCCGCTGCCCTCGTCCTCGGTTTCACGAGAAACGCTGCAGCTTCTGTTCGAAAAGGCCTATTTCTCCCGTTTCAAGGTCGAGCTGCCCGAAATCCGCGCCAACCTCGTCAACCTCAACACCTCGGTCACCGGCGTGCGGCCGCAGATCGACCTGTCGCGGCTGATCGACCCGGCAGGCCGCGGGGCAACGCTTGAGGAAGCGCGGCGCGAGATCCGGCCGGTCTGGTACGACGGGCGCTGGTACGACACGCCGGTCTATGCGCGCGAAAAGCTGCCGCTCGACGCCGTGATCGAGGGGCCGGCGATTCTCGAACAGATGGACGCCACGACTGTGCTCGAACCCGGCGACCGGGCGTGCTCGGACGCGGACGGCAACATCATCATCGACATCGGCGAGGCCTGACAATGCCAGCGTTTGGGGCAAAACTCGACACGATCACGCTTTCGGTGCTGCAGGCTGCCCTGCAACAGGTCTGCGACGAGATGGACCTGACTTTCTCCCGCGCGGCCTTCTCGCCGGTCATCGCCGAAGCCAATGACCGCTCGGACGGCATTTATTCGGCGGTCGACGGCTCGCTGATCGCGCAAGGCAGCCAGGGCCTGCCGGTATTCGTCGGCGTGATGCAGTATTCCACCAAGACGGTGATCGAGATGATCGCCGACGGGCGGTGCCTGGCGCCGGATCCGGGCGACATCTACATCGTCAACGATCCCTATCTCGGCGGCACGCATCTGATGGACGTGCGCTTCGTCATGCCGGTCTATCGGGGTGGCAAGATCTTCTGCTGGCTTTCCAACACCGGTCATTGGCCGGATATCGGCGGCTCGGTGCCGGGCGGCTTTTCGGCCTCTGCCACCGCGGTCGAACAGGAAGGCTTGCGGCTGCCGCCGGTGAAACTGTTCAAGAAGGGCGCGCTCGATTCCGAGATCTACGCCATCATCTGCTCGAACATCCGGGTCGCCGACCAGCGTATCGGCGACATCCGCGCGCAGGCCGCCGCATTGCTGATCGGCCAGGACAGGTTCAATGAAATACTGGATCGTTACGGTGACGAAACCGTCGTCGAGGCGATCACGGAACTGCGCCGCCGCGCCGCCGAACAGATGCGCGCCTCGATCGCCGTCATCCCCGACGGCGTCTATCGCTCGCAGGCTTTCGTCGATTCCGACGGGGTGGTGAACGAGCCGCTGACCATCGACCTCGCCGTCGAGAAGAAGGGCGACACGCTGACCTTCGACTTTGCCGGCTCCTCAAAACCCTGTGTGGGGCCGATGAACAGCGTGCTGGCGACGACCTTGTCGTCCGTCTATCTCGCCATGCGCCATATCTTCCCGGAAGTGCCGATCAGCGCCGGTGCCTTCGAGCCGCTGCACGTCAAGCGGCCGGAAGGCACGTTCCTCGACGCAAAATACCCGCGGCCCGTATCAGGCTGCGCGGCGGAAGTGTCGCAACGCATCGCCGAAGCGGTGTTCGCTGCCATGGTGCAGGCGCTGCCGGACAAGGTGACGGCGGCGCCCGCCGGCTCCAGCGGCAATTTCGCGCTCGGCGGCAATGATCCGGCGCGCGGCCGCGACTATGTCATGTACCAGATCTCCGGCGGCGGCTATGGCGGCAATGCGGGCCATGACGGACTGAGCAATGGCTGCTCGACCATCGGCATCTCGAAGTCGCCGCCGGTCGAGATCATGGAGCAGGCCTTTCCGGTGCTCTACCGCCACTACGCGCTGCGTGAAGGCTCCGGCGGCGCGGGCAAGCATCGCGGCGGCTTCGGGCTTGCTTATGAAGTCGAGATCCTACGCGGTGAAGCCCGCGCGTCCTTCGTCATGGACCATGGCCGCTTCGGCCCGCAGGGCGCGCTCGGCGGCAAGGATGGCGCGCCAAACAGCGTGACCGTGTTTCGGGGCGGCGAAGCGCATGTGCCACCGCATCTTTCCAAGGAGCAGGACATCGCGCTCAAGGCCGGCGACCGCGTGCGTGTAGGCACGCCGGGCGGCGGCGGCTATGGCGATCCGCGCGAGCGCGACCCGAAGCAGGTCGCCGAGGATGTCAGGCTTGGTTACTATACGGCCGAGCAGGCTAGGGAGATGTTCGGGGTGGACTTGTAGGCGGACGGGCGTGGCATTAGGCCAAACGCCCGGGTCGAGTTCCCGCCAACCCCCCTCTGCCCTGCCGGGCCTCTCCCCCGCAAGGGGGGAGATCGGCCGTCACCTTCGCTTTCGCCAATCGCCAACGCTGCAGGACGAGCGCCGGCGTTCGAACTGCTAATCTCCCCCCTTGCGGGGGAGATGGCCGGCAGGCCAGAGGGGGGTGCTGTCCCTCCAGCGTCGAAAGCAACCCTTCACGCCAGCTTCGCCAGCAGCCGCAAAAAGGTTGCGGTCTCCTTGGCCGTCAGCGGCGCCAGCGTTTCCTCTGTAATCGTGCGGGCAAGCGGGATCAGACGCTCGATCGCCTCGCGGCCTTGCGGCGTCAGATTGACCAGCAGCCGCCTTTTGTCGACCTCGTGCTTGGAAACCTCGACCAAGCCCCGTGCCTTCAGCCGGTCGATGACGCCTTTCACGGTGGCGGCGTCCATGGCGATCAGCGTTCCCAACTGGTTCTGCGAGGTTTCGCCGATATCGTAGAGCTTAGCGAGCGCCGCGAACTGCGGCGGCGTCAGGTCGCCGATATGCGAGGCGAAGAGCGCGACGTGGCGCTGATGCGCCTTGCGCAGGATAAAGCCGACCTGGTCCTGCAGATGGTAGTTGTTCTCGTCGCCGTCTTCGGCCTCGACCAGCCGCAGCAGATTGTCCTCGCCGCTCATCTCAAACCGTCCCATGCCTTGATGTCCTGCGCCGCCAGGCCACCCATGCGGTTGTGGACGCGCGGGCCGCAGGTCATGGCGAGGCAGAACAGGATCTCGTCGGGACGCGGGCCGTCGCTGATGCCGACTTCCATGGCATCGAAATGGCTGCGCACATAGGCGGCGTTGATATGGCCGAGCGGCACGTCGAGCCGCGAGCCGAAGGCGCCGACCTTCTTGGCCGAAGGCACGATGGCCTTGGCGTCGCCCAATCGCTCGCGCATGGCGTAGCCGCCCGGCACGTGCCACAGCGCACCGTGCTCCAATTCGCCGGCGGAGCCGACGATGGCGCCCTTGCCGTAGCCGTCGATCTTCTTCACGTCGCCGCCGAGCGCCGCGATCAGCCTGTCGGAGAGCAGAAGCCCGAGTGGCTTCAGGTCTTCCATCGCGCCCTGCAGGTCCTCGACATAGCGGCCGGCTAAGGGGTTCTTGACCACGGCGAGAGCCGCCGCGCGAAGGCGGGGCTCTTTCGCCATCGGGCCGCCATCGTGAAAAATCTCCTCGGTCAGAACCGCGACCTTGCGGATCGGAAAGTCAGGCATGGGCAGTTTCCTTCGCTTTATGTTTGTTGGGCGCGGCGAGCGCCACCGAACCACTGATGCGGGCCTCGCCCGCCAGAAACAGCGCCGATGCGGCGATCAGGCCGCGCCGGCGAAAATCTTCGGCGACGGCAAGGCCGTTGTCCAGCGCGCGCGCAACCTCGGCGGGCGCGAGCGCGCCGACGCTTTGCGTCACCAGCATCTCACCGAGATCGCTGTCCGGCGCCAGGTCGCGCGCCGCGGCGCGGGCGATGGCAGGGTGACCGGGAAGATCGACGGCGTTGGCAATCAACGTCGCCGCCGCGTCGGCCTCGGCGCCGGTCGGGGCGAGAACGGTAACGGCGTCGGCGATCCCGAATGAAAACGAGCGGCCGCGCCAACCACTGGTGGCAACGCCGCGCACGCCGTCCTGAGCGCGAATGGTGACGCGATCGGCCATGCCATTGCCGGTGCCGGCAATGGCCACGGTCATCGACTGGCTTCTGCCGAGATGGAGGGCGCAATCGCCGCCATTGTTGACGTAAGCGCGGTCGAGCCGGCGGCCGGCGAGCAGGCAACTAAGAACTTCGTCGGCTACCGAACCGGCGACGGCGGCCATCGGGGTGATGAAGCATTCCGCCAACGACGTGACGGCTGCTTCCATGCGGCGCGCCGTAGGGCCGGCAAAACTGCGCGGCGCCAGGAAGAATGCAGGAAGCCGCAATTCGGGCAGCTCTTCGACCACCTCGATCAGGATCGTCTGAAAGCGGGCGACTGCCTGTTCGTAGGCGGCGCGGCGTTCATCCGCTTCACCAAAGGCCTCGACGATCAGGTCGATCGGCCCATGGTTGAGATGGAGCCGCCTGCCGTCGGCAAGCCAATGCGCCTGCGGGCCGTTCATCAGCCGGCCCCGTTCGCCACGGCGCGGCGCAGTTGCGCCAACGGCGGCCAGGGGTTATCGGCCGGCGCGCCCGTGCCGCGGCGCGGATTGAGATATTCGCCGCCCTTGGCGAGGATGTCCTCGATGCTGCGGATCTCGTTCTCATAGCCGCCGAGCCGGACATAATCGTCGCGGCGCATGGTGAATTCGATCGGCGCCACCAGCGCCGGCGTCGGCACATAGCCGAAGGCGCCTTCCGGCACGCGGGTGACGTCGACCATCAGCGTGATGCCGCCGCCCGGCCAGACATAGACCGGCGCGCCGCCCACGGTCACATAGGTCTTCAACCCTTGCACCGAGCGGGTGAGATTGACCGGGTTTTCGGTGACGCCGGCGCGCAGCGAGCCGCCGGCGCCGCCGATGAACAGAACCGTGCACAGCGCCGGCTCGCAATTGTCCTCGATCAGGCCGACGGACTTTTGCAGCCGCTCGGGAAATGGCTTCTGGACCGGCTTCAGCTGGTCGTCCAGCTCGTAATAGGCGAACTGCTCGCCGGTGGTCGAGACCATCAGCAGCGACAGGCCGGGACGCGCGCCCTTCTTGGCGTTCCAGTCGCCGAGGATCGACAGCGGATCGGAAATCGTGGTGCCGCCCCAACCGAGGCCGGGCTCGGACACCTTGAAATAGCGGCCGGGGGTCGAGCGGCGGCCGATGATCTTGATGCCGGTGTCCTCCCAGCCCAGCACCTTGCCGGCCTGATGCTCGGAGACGACGCCGGTGATGTGGTCGTCGACCACCACCACCTCGTCGACCAGCCCGCGCCATTGCGTGGCGAACATGCCGATGGTGGCCGAGCCGCAGCCGACGCGCATGCGGTGCTCGACCTTGCCGTCGATGACCGGCGGTTTGCCGGCTTCGACGATCACCGTCGCGCCGCCGTCAATGCTGAGCTCGACCGGTTTCCTGTTGCAGAGGTCGAGCAGCGCATCGCAAGTGGCGCGCCCTTCGGGCTTGGAACCGCCGGTAAGGTGATGGACGCCGCCAAGCGACAGCATCTGCGAGCCGTATTCGCCGGTGGTGACATGGCCTATCGCTTCGCCTTCCGAGCGCACGATCGCCGTCTCGTCGCCGATATGACGATCAGTGTCGATCTTCACCTTGACGCCGCAATAGGAGAAGATGCCCTCGGTGACGACAGTGACGAGATCGACGCCCTCGACCGCCTGGCTGACGATGAAGGGCGCCGGCTTATAGTCCGGATAGGTGGTGCCGGCACCGATGGCGGTGACGAAGCGACGGCCGGTGTTGACCAGCTCGCCGTTCCAGGCTTCGCCCTCGGCGACGAACGGCACGACCGCGCCGCCGGTTTCGGCTGCGTGATCGAGGATGGTCAGCGGGTCCATGCGCACGATGCGGCCGCCGACATTGCCGTAGCGGTCGCAGGCGCCGGTGCGGCCGTCGGCGATGTAGCACATGACCGGGCAGGCATCGCAGCGGATCTTCTCCGCCACCTGCTTCTCGCCGGGATCGTGGGTTTCGAAACGTTCGGCAAGCTCGCTCATCGGCGCGCCTCCTTTTCGCGGATCGCCGCAAGGATGCGGCTCGGCGTCGCCGGCACCTTGGTGACCAGGACGCCGGTGGCATGGCGGATGGCGTTGAGGATCGCCGGCGCGGTCGGGATCAGCACATGCTCGCCAAGGCCCTTGGCGCCGAAGGGCCCCTCCGGATCCGGAACCTCGACCAATATGTGCTCGACCGGCGGCACGTCGCCGATGGTAGGGATGAGGTAGTCGTGCAGGTTCTCGGTGCGTCCGGGGATGTATTCCTCCATCAGCGCCATGCCGATGCCCTGTGCGATGCCGCCTTCGATCTGGCCCTCGACCAGCACCGGGTTGATCGCCTTGCCGACGTCATGCGCGGCGGTGATCCTGATCAGCTTCACCGTGCCCAGCTTGAGATCGACCTCGAGTTCGGCGATTTGCGCGCCATAGCCATAGACGGCGTAGGGCTTGCCCTGGCCCTTGGCGTCGAGCGGCAGCGTCGGCGGGTCGTAGGTTTCCTCGGCGACGAACACCAGGCCGTCGGCATCGGCCTTGAGCGCCGACAGATCGATGCGCCGTGCGGCATCGCCTTCGCGAATTGAGATGCTGGCATCGTCGAGCGCGATTGTCGCCTGGCCGGAGACATTGGCGAAGCGTAGGATTTTCTCGCGCAATGCGCGGCCTGCCTTCTCCGCCGCCTTGCCGGTCACGAAAGTCTGGCGCGAGGCAGATGTCTTGCCGGCGTCGGGCGTGATAGCGGTGTCGGCGCTCTTCAGCTTGAACTTGCCCAGCGGCAGGCCGAGCGCGTCGGCGCAGATCTGCGTGATGACCGTGTTGGAGCCCTGGCCGATATCGACCGCGCCCTGGTGCAGGACGACGTCGCCGGAGGCCGAGATGCCGACCTTGATGGTCGAGGGATTGGGCAGCGAGGTGTTGCCGCAGCCGTACCAGCAGGAGGCGATGCCAACGCCGCGCTTGCTGGCGGCGTGGGTGGCATTGAACGCCTCCGCGTCCGCCAGCGCGCGCGCCCAATGCGGCTGAAGCTGCTCCAGGCATTCGCCGATGCCGACGCCCGACTCGAGGCGCTGGCCGGTGACCGTTTCGCAGCCGTCACGCAGGCAATTCCTTAGCCGGAAGTCCAGCCGATCGATGCCCAGCTTGCCGGCGAGCTCGTCATAGAGCGTCTCCTGCATGATCGTCGACTGGGGGACGCCAAAGCCGCGGAAGGCCCCCGCGATCGGGCCGTTGGTGTGGATGGCATAGCCGGCCGCCCGGTAGTTCGGCGTGAGATAGGGGCCGGAGGCGTGCACCGGCACGCGGTTGGCGACCGTCGGCCCCCAGCTGGCATAGGCGCCGGTGTTGAAATCGCCCTCGAAGACCATGCCGGTGACGCGGCCTTCGGCATCGGCGCCGATGGTCGCCTTCATCTCGGCCGGATGGCGCTTGGTGGTCGACATCATCGATTCGTTGCGCGTGTAGGCAAGTGCGGCCGGCCGTCCCGTCTTCATCGCCACAAGGCCGATGAGAGGTTGCAGCGAGACATCGAGTTTCGAGCCGAAGCCGCCGCCGGTGGCGGTCGGAACGATGCGCACTTTGTCGACGGCAAGGCCGAGCACCTTGGCCGTCTCGTCGCGGTCCATGTAGGGCGCCTGGGTACAAGCGACGACGACCAGCGTGTCGCCGTCCACGTAAGCATAGCCGGCTTCCGGCTCGATATAGGCGTGCTCGACAAAAGAGGTCTCGATGGCGCCCGACACGGTGGCAGCGGAAGCAGCCAGCGCTCCCTCAGGATCGCCGCGTTCGACCAGGCCGGAGGTGAGCAGGTTCGCCGGCCGGTGGCCGTGGATCAGCGCGGCACCCTCGGCCTTCGCCTCGGCGGGCTGCAGCATATGCGGCAGTTCCGTCCATCCGATCGGAAAATCCGTCAGGTCGAGATCGAGGATCGCCTCGCGCTCGCCCGCCACCAGCGCCACGGCCTCGCCGCGCAGACGGACAAAACCCTCGGCCAACGCCGGCTGGTCGGCGAAGGGACCGATGGCGCCGAAGCAGTTGTGGCCCGGGATATCGGCCGCCGTGAAGACGCCGGCAATGCCGGGATGCGCTTTCGTCCAGGCATCGAGATCACCGAAGCTGAAGCGGGCATGATAGTGCGGCGAGCGCACCACAAGCACCGACAATGCGTCGGCCGGAAAGGAGTCTCCACCGAACATCTCGTCGCCCGTGACTTTCGGCACGCCGTCGAGACGGATGGGAGAGGCGCCGACGGCGTGGCCCACTTCCGGGAGGCGAAGATCGATCCCGTTCATATGCCGCGAGGCGCCCATCACCGCCGCGACGATCTTCCTGTAGCCGGTGCAGCGGCAGAGCACGCCGCCCAGCGCATCCTGCGTCTCGGCCTCGCTTGGCGTGGGGTTGCGTTCCAAAAGCGCGGTGGCCGCGACCAACAGGCCGGGCGTGCAGATGCCGCATTGCGCGGCGCCGTGTTCGAGGAACGAGGCCTGCAAGGCGGACAGCCGGCCTTTGGCAAGGCCTTCGACGGTGGTGACGGAAGCGCCGACCACGGAGGCCGCCGGCATCAGGCAGGCGCAAACCGGATTGCCGTCGACCAGCACGGTGCAGGCGCCGCAATCGCCGGCATCGCAGCCGACCTTGGTGCCGGTCAGCCGCAACTCGTCGCGCAAGACCTGCGACAGCCGCCTGACCGGCGGCACGGATACGCTGACAGCCGCGCCGTTGACCTCGAAGGCAATCTCGGCGCGTTCCATGCCGGACTGGGTCATGCCAGGCTGGGCCATACTCATGCGGCCACCTTGCCTTGGTCGAGCCCGATTGCGGCGCGCACCGCGCGGACGACGACCTCGCGCGCCGCGTCCTGCCGATACTCGGCGCTGCCGCGCACATCGGCGATCGGCGACAGTTCATCGATCGGCGCGGACAGCACCGTGTCCGCAAGGGCAGAAGTGACTGGCTGCCCGCGCAACGCCGCCTCGACGCCGGCGAGACGACGGGCAACGGCAGAGCAGGAGCCGACGGCGATCGCCGCATCGGCAATCACACCGCCCTCGACCACAAGTCGGGCTGCCGCCATGGCGATCGAGATGACGAGGTAGCGCCGGGCGCCGAGCTTGACGAAAGCCGAGGCGCCGACGGCGGAGCGCTTCGGCACGCGAATGGCGGTGACCATCTCGCCCGCCTGCAGGGCGGTGCGGCGATTGCCGAGGATGAATTCACCGAGCGGAAGATGGCGGACGGCTTTGACCGAGCGCAGTTCGACGTCGGCTTCGAGCGCCAGCAATGCCGGCACGCCGTCGGCCGCAGGCGACGCGTTGCAGAGATTGCCGGCCACCGAGGCGACATTCTGGATTTGGACCGAGCCGACCTCGCGCGCGGCGGCCTTCAGCGCGTCGAACGCCGTCGGCAGCGGATGGCGCACGATGTCGGTCCAGGTGGTGCGGGCGCCGATCCGCCAATGATCGTCGGCCTCGGCGATGCCGCGCAGTTGGGCGAGACCATTGATGTCGAGGATGTTGTCGCGGAAGGGTTTGGCGCCCTGCGTCGGATAAAAATCGGTGCCGCCGGCCAGAATGCGCCAGCGGTCCTCGCCAAGCAAAGCGAGCGCCTCGTCGACCGTGGTGGGTTTCGCGTAACGGATCACGCTCTGCCTTCCAGACAATTGGGCCTTCCCGAAACGGGGCCTTCCCCTGGCCCTCCGAAGTGCCTGCTTCGGGTCTTCCCGCCGGCACGCGCACCGGTCAAATTTCATTCGTATGCAAATGATATCAGGCCGGCGGCAATTGTCAAAGCCAGAGTTGGCGCCGCGAACACCTGAACGCGATTGTTATGGCGCCGGAGGTTGACGCCGCCGGCCATCTGGTCAAGGTTCCGTGTCCGGTCGCGTCAGCGGCTTTTGGACTGGAGCCCCCAAGCTGAAACGAGAGGGAACCGCATGGCCGAAGAAGCGCTCATCGTCATCGACCTGCAGAACGATTTTTGCCCCGGCGGCGCGCTGGCGGTTGCCGGCGGCGACGAGATCGTGCCTTTGGTCAACGACTTGATCCGGCGCAGCGAGCATGTGATCCTGACTCAGGATTGGCACCCCGCCGGCCATTCGAGCTTCGCCTCCAGTCATCCCGGCAAGCAGGCTTTCGAAACCATGGAGATGCCCTATGGGCCGCAGACGCTTTGGCCGGACCATTGCATCCAGGGCAGTCTCGGTTCCGATTTCCATTCCGGGCTCGCCTGGACCAAGGCCGAGCTGGTGATCCGCAAGGGGTTCCGCACCGCGATCGACTCCTACTCGGCCTTCTTCGAGAACGACCATGCGACGCCGACCGGCCTTGCCGGCTACCTGAAGGAGCGCAGCATCGACACGATCACGCTTGTCGGGCTTGCCACGGATTTCTGCGTCGCCTTCTCCGCGCTCGACGCGGTGAAGCAAGGATTCAAGACGACGGTGCGGCTCGACGCCTGCCGCGGCATCGACCTCAACGGCTCCGTCGAGGCGATGCTGGGGCGGATGCGCGAGGCCGGCGTGACGCTCGACGATCATCTGTCGGACTGACCGGACTGTGGGGAAGGTCCCCCTCACCCGGATTGCCAGCCGAATTGCGAAGGGCAATTCGGGGCAATCCGACCTCTCCCCGAGGGGAGAGGAGGTCGCCGGTATGCGCCACCGGATTGCGGGTTCCCCCTTCTCCCCTTGTGGGAGAGGGTGTCGCCGAAGGCGACGGATGAGGGAGCTTTTTCCATACTTCACCGCGCTCGCCATCGCGATGCTGTTTCCAGCACAGGCGCTGGCCGCCGAAATCCACGAACTGCCCGGCGCCGCGATGTCGCTGTGGTGGGGCCTGCCCTTTGCCGGCCTGCTCTTGTCGATCGCGACCGGGCCGCTGCTCTTCCCGCATGTGTGGGAACATCACTACGGCAAGATCGCCGCTGCCTGGGCCGTGTTGGCGGTCGTGCCGCTGGCGGTGGCCTTCGGCCTTGCTTCGGCAGGCGAAGCGGTGCTGCACACGCTGCTTACCGAATATCTGTCCTTCATCATCCTGTTGTTCGCGCTCTACACGATCTCGGGCGGCATCCTGCTTGCCGGCAACATCCACGGCACCCCGCTGGTCAACGCCGGGCTGCTGCTGATCGGCGCAATGCTCGCCTCGGTCATCGGCACGACCGGCGCTTCGATGATCCTGATCCGGCCGATGCTGCGCGCCAACGACAACCGGCCGTTCAACGCCCATGTGGTGATCTTCTTCATCTTCCTGGTCTCCAACATCGGCGGCTCGCTGACGCCGCTCGGCGATCCGCCCTTGTTCGTCGGCTTCCTGCGCGGCGTCGACTTCTTCTGGACGACGGCAAATCTCTGGCGCGAGACGTTGTTCGTCGGCGGTGTCGTGCTCGCCGTGTTCCTGGCGCTCGATATCATCCTGCATCGCCGCGAGGGCGGCATGTCGAAGATCAAGGACCCGACCCCGGATACGAAGGTGCGTCTGCGCGGCTTGGCCAACCTGCCGCTGCTGGCCGGGGTTATCGGCGCCATCCTGCTTTCGGCCGCGTGGAAGCCCGGCGTCAGCTTTTCCGTCCTGGGCGTCAGCCTCGAACTGCAGAACCTGGTGCGCGATGCCATCATCCTGGCGCTGGCGTGGCTGTCACTTCGCGTCTCGTACAAGAGCCACAGGGAAGCCAACGGCTTCACCTGGGGGCCGATTGCCGAAGTGGCGAAATTGTTTGCCGGCATTTTTGTCTGCATCGTGCCGGTCATCGCCATCCTGAGAGCCGGCCACGACGGCGCGCTGGCGCCGCTGGTCGCGCTGGTCACGTCGGCGGATGGCCAGCCTAACAACCTTGCCTATTTCTGGCTGACCGGGGGGCTGTCGTCCTTCCTCGACAACGCGCCGACCTATCTGGTGTTCTTCGAGCTCGCCGGCGGCGACGCCCGGCATTTGATGACGGAGGCTGCCTCGACGCTTGCGGCGATCTCGGCCGGCGCCGTGTTCATGGGCGCCAACACCTATATCGGCAACGCGCCGAACTTCATGGTCTATGCCATCGCCCGGCATCGCGGCGTGAAGATGCCCGGCTTCTTCGGCTATATGGCGTGGTCGGGTGCGGTGCTGATCCCGACGTTCTTGATCGCCGGGTTTTTGTTTTTTCGATGAGCTGAGCTACTCAATTTCCACCGCCGGCGCTGCCCCTCATCTGGCTGCCGCCATCTTCTCCCCGTGAACGGGGAGGAGGGAGCTGACATCGCCGATTTCGCCAATCACCAACGTTGCAGAATGACCGCCGAGGTCGCGGCCAGCTTCTATCACCCCGTTCACGGGGAGAAATGCCCGGCAGGGCAATGAGGGGCAGCGCAGCGGCCGATAGTCTTGGTACGAACGCGCATTCAGCGCTTATCCCACGCCGACATAGCGCCGCACCGCCGACGGATCGGCGCGCAATTCCTCGACATCGACCGTCTCGCGGTTGCGGCCGTTCTCGATGAACGAGACGCGATCGGCGACCGAGAGCACGGCGTCGACGCGCTGCTCGACCAGGATGGTCGAGACGCCAAGATCGCGCAGCTTCGCCACCGTCTCGCGGATTTTGGCGATCATCGACGGCATCAGCCCTTCGGTCGGCTCGTCGAGCAGCAGCACCTGCGGTTCGAGGCAGAGCGCGCGGGCCATGGCCAGCATCTGCTGCTCGCCGCCGGAGAGCGTGCCGGAGCGTTGCCTCAGCCGCTCCCTGAGCAACGGGAAGAGATCGAGCACGCTCTCGCGGGTTTGCTTGTCCTTGCCGCGCGCCATCAGGCCGATCTCGATGTTTTCCGCCACCGTCATCTCGGCGAACAATCGCCTGCCCTGCGGCACATAGGCGACGCCGGCCTTCGGCACGTCATGCGCGGCGAGCCCGGTCAATTCCTTGCCGTCCAGTTTGATCGAGCCGCCGGCCGCCGGGGCCAGGCCCATGATCGCCTTCAGCGTCGTCGTCTTGCCGGCGCCGTTGCGGCCGAACAGGCACAGCACCTCGCCCTTGTTGAGCACGAGGTCGAGGCCGTAGAGCACCTGCACCTCGCCATAGAAGCAATCGAGGCCGGAAATGGCGAGCAGGCCTGTGTCGGCCATGAGGGACTCAGCCATGGGTCGCTCCGAGATAGGCATCCTGCACCTCGGCGTTGGCGCGGATCTGCTCCGGCGTGCCTTCGGCGAGGATCTTTCCCGAATTGAAGACGGTGATGCGGTCGGCAAGCTGCATGACCACCGGCATGTTGTGCTCGATCAGAAGCACGGTGGCGTCCTTGGCGATCTCGCGCACCAGCGTGATGAAATTGTCGATCTCGGCGTCGGCCAGGCCTTGCGTCGGCTCGTCGAGGATGAGCAGGCGCGGTTTCAGCGACAGTCCCATCGCCACTTCGAGCAGGCGTTGGTGGCCGTAGGAAAGCTGTCCCGCCAGCGTGCCGGCGCGGTCGGCCAGGCCGGTGCGCTCCAGCGCCGACATCACGCCGGCCCTGACCGCGCCCCTGGAGCGGCCATCCGTCAGCGTGCGCTGCACCGGCAACGCGACATTGTCGAAGGCGGTGAGGTTGGCAAAGACGCTGGTGATCTGAAAGGTGTAGGCGACGCCGAGGCGGACCCTGGCATAGGCCGGCAGGCTGGTGATGTCGCTACCGTCGAAGACGATCATGCCCGACGACGGCTGGATGCGGCCCGAGAGCAGGCTGACGAAGGTGGTCTTGCCGGCGCCGTTGGGTCCGATGATGGCGCGGATCTCACCCGGCATCAGCGCGAAGTCGACGCCGTCGACGGCGCGAAGACCGCCGAAGTTGCGCGACAGGCCCTTGGTGGTGAGCAGCGGCATCATGGCAGCCACCCCAGCCAGCGCTGGCGGATGCTGCCCATAATGCCCTTCGGAGCAAACAGGACGACCAGGATGAGCGCCACGCCGACGATCAGAAGATAGGCGGAGGTGAAGCCGCTGGTGATGTCGGTGACGTAATACATGAACAGCGTGCCGATGAGCGGCCCGAGCGTGGTCGCGGCACCCCCCAGCAGCACCCAGAGCAGCGGCAGGATCGAATATTGGACGCCGGCGAAGCTCGCTCCGACATAACCGAACAGCAGCGCATAGGCGGCGCCCGACGCCGCGCAGATGGCGCCTGAGGCCACGACGGCCGCGAGCTTGTTGGCGACCGTGTCATAGCCCAGCATCTTTGTCCGCTCCTCGTTCTCGCGGATGGCGACCAGGACACGGCCGAAGCGGGAGCGGACGACGGCAAGGGTGATGAGCAGCACGACCGCGAACAGCGCCAGCGCGCTCATATAACGAACGGTCGGATCGGTCAGGTCGAGGGAGGTGCCGCCGATCGAAAACACCCGCGATGCCTGCTGGATGACCAGGCCCTGGTCGCCGCCGGTCCAGGCGGCGAAATAGAGGATGAGCAGGTAGAAAACCTGGGCGAACATCATGGTGACGATCATGAACGCCACACCCGAGGTGCGCAGCGCCAGCAGGCCGATGACCAGAGCGAGCAGCGCGCCGCAGACGACTCCGGCAACGAAGGCTTCGGGTACACCCCAGCCGAGATGATAGACGGTCAAGCCCGCGCCGTAGAGGCCGGCCGAGAAGAACATGGCGTGGCCGAGGCTGAGCAGGCCGACATAGCCGAAGAGCAGATTGTAGCCCATGGCGAAGACGGCCAGCGCCATGATGCGGGCGAACAGGCCCTGGTGATAGTCCGGCAGGACGAAGTTCAGCGCGAAGAGAAGCGCGATGACGCCGATATGCAGGGCGTAGGCCTTTGCCGGCGAAGCATCCCTCATCGCGGCGTGGTCCCGAACAGGCCCTGCGGCCGGAACACCAGCACCATGGCGACCACCAGCGTGGCGATGATCTTGGCGAGCGTCGGCGAGAAGAACATCGAGATGATGCCGTCGGAGAGGCCGATCAGGACGGCGGCGACCACGGTGCCGCGCAGCGAGCCGAGTCCGCCGATGATGACGACGATGAAGGAAAGCAGCAGCGGGTCCTGCCCCATCAGGTAATGCGCCTGGCTGATCGGCACGATCAGCACCGCGGCGATCGCCGCCAGCATGGCGCCTACGGCGAAGACGCCGGCATAGACGCGCTCGACCGGGATGCCGAAGGCCTGCGCCGTCTCGCGGTCATATTGGGTGGCGCGCATGATCAGGCCGATCTTCGTTCGCGTCAGCACCAGCCAGGTGATCACCAGCAGGATGGCGGAAGCGGCAACCACGGACAGCTTGTAGCCGGAATAGCCGAACCAGGGCAAAAGAATGCGGTAGCTGAAGGGCGGCTCGACCGGTCGCGCCTCGGGGCCGTAGAAGGTCAACGCCAGCTGCTGAATGATGTAGAGCATGCCGATGGTGGCGACGATGGTGCCTTCGGGATTGTAGTTGAGCCGGCGCAGCACCAGGCGTTCGGCGACGAGCGCAACCAGCCCGACCAGCACGGGCGCGATCACCAGCGCGGCCACGAAACCGATCGCCGGGTGGCCCGAGATCGCCGTCGAGACCGCCCAGGCCAGCACCGCGCCCAGCATGAAGAACTCGCCATGGGCGACGTTGACGACGCGCATGACGCCGAACACCAGCGAAAGGCCGAGCGCCGTCAGCGCCAATACGGCGGAGGTGACGAGGCCTTCGAGGGCGGCGAGGAGGAGATGGGGTCCGAAGTGCATGTGCTAAGCACCAACGGATGCGCGAGGCACCCCCCTCTGCCCCGCCGTGCATCTCCCCCGCAAGGGGGGAGATTGGCCTTCACCTAAGGCTTCGCCAATCGCCAAAGGAAGAAAATAGGCGCTGCCGCACGAACTGCTGATCTCCCCCCTTGCGGGGGAGATGGCCGGCAGGCCAGAGGGTGGTGCCTTGGCGCTCACGTGTGCAGGAGCAGCTAAGCTCACAGCGCCTGCGTCGTGTAGTCCCCTTCGGGCTCGTAGAGGCCCTCCTCGATCTTGGTCCTGTGCACGACCTTAAGCTTGCCGCCTTCGACCTTGGAGATGTTCTGGATGCCGAAGCACTGGTGGATCTTGCCGTTGAAGGTCTTTGCCCCTTGAGGATGCTCCGGCCCTTCGGCGAATTCCTTCAGCGCCTCGGTCGCCTCGACCAGCTTGGCGCGGTCCTCCGGTCCCTTGTAGCTGGCATCTTCCATCGCCTTCTTGACGACATAGAGCGTTTCCCAGCAGCCGAACATGTGGGCGGCGGTGGAGACGTCCTTGGGGTCGCCGACGGCGGCGCCATTGTCGTCGATGCCGACGGCGGCGCGATAGGCCTTCTGCGCGGCCGAGTCATCGGCCTGCGCGTAACGCGGCGAGCCCTCCCAGAAATGGCTGCCGTCGAGGAATTCGAGGCCAGGGCTGTTGATGTCGACGGCCTCGAGCGAATCGATGAAGCCGAAGAGCTGCGGCCGCTGCGAACCGTAGAACTCGCCAAGCTCCTTGACGAAGGTGAGCACGGCCGGGCCGACCATGACATGATAGATCACCTCGGTCTCGGCCGGGATCTGCGGGAAGTATTTTGTGAAGGAGCTCTCCGTCGGCGGGATGGCGATCTGCGCGATCACGTCGGCGCCCTGCGCCTTCAGCGCCGGCGGCAGGTAGTCGCGGTGGTCATAGCCAAAGGCGAAGTCGGGGAAGATCTGCGTCACCTTCTTGCCGGCGTTCGCCGCGATCCATGGCGCCATCGACTGGATTTGGCTTTTCACGTCGGTGATGCCGGGCTGGAAGACGTAGCGGTTGAGCTTGGTCGAGGCGACGTGATGGCCTTCGCTGACCACGAAATAGGGGATCTTGTTTTCCCCGGCGGCGGGCGCCGAGCCGATCACGACATGCGAGAACAAAGTGCCGAAGACGATGTCGGTCTTGTGCTGCTTGGCGAACTTGGCCACCACTTCGGCGCCGCGGGCGGGATCGGTGCCGTCATCCTCGATCACCAGTTCGACCTGGCGGCCGCTGATGCCGCCGGCATCGTTGATCGCCTTGACGGCGGCGGCGCTGGTCTTCTCGTACCAGCGGCCATAGGCGGCGCCGATGCCGGTGCGGTGCGACTGGAAGCCTATTCTGATCGGCGCCGAGCTCTGCGCTTGGCTGTAGCGGACGAAGCCGGGCGCCAGCGCCAGGCCGGCGCCGGCGGCGATGCCCTTCAGCGCGGTGCGGCGGGATAGTGTGGTTTTCGAGAGGTCGAAAAATCCGTTCTTGTCGGCCATGTCGGTTCCCCTGTTTTTTCAGTCTTGACCAGCGATAAGGCGGCTAAACCATCCCGTTCTGGAGGATGGGAAAATTGCATGTGTACAAACTAAATCACCAAAGCTTTGGCCTGGCAAGCGAGCTTTACCCGACGGCACCGGAGCGCGCCCTTGTGTCATCCGGCGGTCGGCGTGGCAAGCAACCACAGGCCGAAGATCGTGTAGGCGATCATCAACAGTGTGAGCGGGAGCTGGCTGAGCGCGGCTCGCGATGGCTGCGGGTGGAGACGCCAGGCAAGGCCATGCGCGACGAGCACGGCCAGCACATGGCCGGCGATGATGACGCCTGCCTGAAGATTCCATAGCCACCAGGCCGACTGAGCGCCGGCGACGACGCCTGCCTCGACCATCATGTCGGCGGTACCGAACAGATTCCAGCCGAGCGCGAAGGGATCGGAGAGAGCGACCAGGGCGTACTGGCCGTCAACCAGCAGTACGGTGAGGTAATGCGCGATGTGGTAGGCAAGCGCGATCGGCACGATCGACCAGACCAGCAGGCCGGCGGCTTTTCCGAACGACTGCGCATCGCCGGCGAGGCGTTGGCCGAGAAAGACGGCTAGCGCGAACGCCGCCGCAAGCAGGATGAAGGTCAGGACGAGGCCAAAGCTGCCGATGCCGATCAACGCGGTGCGGCCGGGAAATTCCAGCGGGTTGATGCCGAACTGAGCGAGCCAGAAGAAGGTTTTCGACAGGCCGTCAAAGGATACCGAGGACAGGGCCAGGAGGAGAAAGGCGGTGCCGCTCAGTGGCAGCGGCTCAGCGGCGAGCAGCTTGGCGCCGGGCCAGCAGACACTCAACCGGCCTTCGAGGCGCTCGACAGGCGCGAAGCGCGCGACCATCGAGAAAAAGACGCTCAGGAACTCGCCGCGCTGGCTCCAGTCATTGTAGCCAAAGATGAGCATGGCGACGAAGCTGACCAGCCAGTAGATGCCGGCGGCGCATGCCAGCCGCGCGGGATCGTCGGGCGCGGGATCGATCAGCTCGAACCAAGCGAAGGCGAAGAACAGCACGAAGGCCGGCCAGTAGCCGAGCCATGACGGCAGGCGTGACCGCTTTGCGTCGCCCGCATGAATGCCGAAGACGCGAGAGGCGACGCGCCAAGGCCCGTACCACGGGTTGAGCCATGACCATAGGTCGCCGAGCACGCCCTGCAGCAGCGTGAAACCGGCCCAAAGCAGCGTCCAGACCACCAGCGGCAGCGGGTTGGAGAGCGGGTCGCGGCTGCCGAAAAGGCCGGCGGCGATGAGAAGTGCGAAGCCGGCAAAGGAAATCAGGCTGACGATGGCGCGCGGGCGGTGGCTGAAGGTGAGGAGCGACAAACGCTTGCGCCAGAAATTGTCGAGGGCGGCGGGCGGCAGCAGCGCCAGGACGAGGAAGCTGACGGCCACGGCAAGCGCGCCGCCGGCGAGGTAGTAGCCGGTGGGTAGCAGCAGGACATGGCCACGGTCGGAGGCGTGGGCGAAGGCTGGGGTGGGGAGGAGCGAGGCAAGCGCGACGGCTAGGGCGAGAATAACGCCAGCGCCGCGATCCTTCACACCCCCCTCTGTCCTGCCGGACATCTCCCCCGCAAGGGGGGAGATCGGATGTCGCCGTCGCTTTCGCCAATTTTCGACGTCGAAGAGGAGGGCGGGGCGCCCGAAGCTGCCAATCTCCCCCCTTGCGGGGGAGATGTCCGGCAGGACAGAGGGGGGTGGGCGGG
>NZ_VFTK01000062.1:0-23792 GCF_006439495.1 Mesorhizobium sp. B3-1-8 | reverse complement strand
CAAATTAACGAACTCCTGCCCTGGACCTACATCGCCAAGCCGGAAATCAAGGCCGTGGCCTGAGAACGACGCTTACCTTCATCGGCGTGAAATCCCGAAACGAGGAACGTGATGTGGGTGGGCTGAACGCATCCTATAACTGCGTCCTGGTGCCCGGTGGCATCAACAGGCGAATGAAGGAGCAGGGCGCGACTGCCGGCGACATAACCGCCCTGGCGCTCCACCAGGTTCATCTGCTCGCCGGACGCTTCGGTGCCACTGCGGCTTGGGTCACGGTTCCTCTGCGCCCCGTGGAGGGGACATACGCTGCCTATTTCGGCCTTCTGAAGGATCTCGGCAACAGGCGCTCGATTCCGATGACGGGGGCGGCGCGTGTCGGCTACACACGTCTAGCCGACTGGGCGGCTGATACGCGGATTACGGACGATCTCTGCAATGCCCGTTGGTCGGCGCCCGTCCCAATCTGGCGGCCGCGCCTGACAATGGTCAGGCTGTATCGCTCTGTTGCCTTAATTTTCGACCGGCGTCCTTATGCTTTGAATTGCATCTGTGGAAATCGCGCGTATCTTGGATGTGCGCATGTGAGCATAGGGTGGCGCCTGGCGCCTTGATTAGCCACCGTACTAAGAAACCAGCGTCGGCGTGGCGACCGAAAATGCTGAGGGAAGAGACCGCCATTCCCATAAGGAAACATCGTCATGGATTCCCATGCCGTTATTGCGTCCCTGCCTGTCACCGGGACCGATCGTACTGTGCTTATCGATGCCGCTAACGCTGCTTTCGAAAGGATTATCGAGCGGATGGAGCCGGCCAACGAGGAGCTGACTCGAAGCTATTGGGATGCCGAGAGCTATATCGACAATGAAATCACCGCGTCCATGCTGCCGATCTCATTGGACTACGCCGCGTACCTCGTTGATGTATTTCTGATGCCTCATGTCGCTCAACTGGCGGGCGCCGCAGACAACGAAGCTGCTGAATCTCGGACTTGAACCTCTCCGGCGGCAACTGGGTTTACCTGCTGCCTGGGGGACTTTGCGATCAAGATCGTAACCTTTGCCGCCACCTCTTCAAGGGTGGCGGTGAGACGGTTGATCTGCGAAACCGTTGCGGCGAGCTCGGGGCCGTAGCGCGTGACGAGATACTCCCGGTTCTGGCTGAGGGACCGAAGATGGCTGGCCGTTTTCGTGCGAAGGCACAGCCCTGCTTCCAGAGCCAGTTCCGTACGTGCCGACAGGTCGTGCTGCAGTTTGCGGATTCGATTGGGATTTTGCCCACAGTGCAGCAATAGCGCGGTCAGATAGAGTTCGATCGCATGGATTGCCGATAGCCTAAAAGGTGCTCGGGTAAGTGGCTTGCGAGGGCGGCCGAGCTGAAGGAGCATTGTTGCCGCTTTGTGGTACCCGTCCGCCAGTTCGTGAATCTGCTGCGGGGAGGCTAGCTCGCCCGGATACCTGCGTTCTTCGACTATCACTTCCGCCGCCTCTTACCCTTTTGCGGCCGCAAACATCTCATGCCAGCTTGATGTCAGCAAATGTCAATTCCCGCCGCATGGCCGGCTTCGATGTCCCGCCAACGGTAAGAATCTTGCTCAGGCACTCCAACGCCTTCCGACCTTCAACAAGACTATGATGACTAACACCAGCACTGACGCGGCCAAGACGCCGTAGAACCCTTCAGCCGTTATTGCAAAACCCCAGAAGTCGATTGTGATCTTGTCCATTGGATCGGTAGCTTTCAGCAAATTCCGGGTTCAGATGACAGCTTGAGCCGGTTGCCCTCGTGTTGCGTTTTACGGCACAAGCATGGCGCACCTTTGCGGGCGTCAAATGCCAAAGGGGAAATCACGCCCCTTATCGAACCGGACATGCGCTGCTTTGATTGTCAATTGCGGTTTTCGCGGTCCAATAGAAATCAGCATCACCTTCTCCAAGCCTTGACGCAGTTATCGCACACAATTAATGTGTGTGTCTATGAGCACACAGAAAAAGAGTATGATTCGCCGCTACATTGCATTCGGCCGGTTGTTGGCCGAATGCCGGGTTCGGGCGGGTATCGTCAGTCAGGCCGCATTGGCGTCGCAAATTGGGGCGAGCCAGCAAACCGTGAGCCGCTGGGAAGCGGGGCTGTCTCGCCCGCGCATAAACGAATTCGCCAATCTGGCGGCGGTTTTGCAAACGAACAGTGACGCGCTGCTGGAGTCGGCAGGCTACACCGTTCCGAAGGCCGTCGTTTCGTTTGCGATGCCATTTCCTGTCGACGCATTGTCACCGGACGACTTCGAGCGTTTCTCAAGCGATTTCATCGAGGCTCTGAATCCTGGCGCGAAGGTTCATCGTGAAGGTGGCCCTGGACATACCCAAGATGGCATCGACATTGTCGCTGTGCTGTCGGATGGCGAGCGCCAGACTTATCAATGCAAGCGTCATCGTGAGTTTGGGCCCCAGAAGATCCATGATGCAGTCGCGAAAGACACGACGCGCGCAGACAGAAAATTCCTCCTGCTCACCCGAACTGCCAGCCCAGATGCCCGAGCTGCAATTGCGCTGCATCCGAACTGGGAGCTGTGGGATCGAGACGACATCTCCCGCAAAATGCGGCAACTGCCGCTCGCCGAGCAAAAGCGCATTGTCCGCATTTATTTCGCGGGCCAGGAACTGGCGCTCCTCGGCGTTTCCCCGGCAAGTCCGTGGGAAACCGCTCAGGACTTCTTTGCAGCCTTTGCCCGCAAGGAAGCCCTGTTCAATCACACTTGGCAGCTCGTGGGCAGGGACGCTGCCCTTGAGACAGCGCTGGAGGCAACCAAGAATCCAAATGTAGGGGTTGTTCTGGTTAAGGGCTCCGGCGGTGGCGGCAAGTCCCGAGTGTTGAAGGCAATCTTGGATCAAATCTCCGCCGACTTGCCTGTCCTCAGGATTAGGATTGTCTCGCCGACCATGGAGATTACCAAGGTGTCTCTAGAGGAGCTGGGCTCTGGCAACCTTCTCCTGGTCGTCGACGATGCACACGATCGGGACGATCTCCAGCCGTTGTTCAATCATGCGGCGGCAAATCCGAGTACCGTCAAATTGCTCATTGTCGCCCGAAGATATGGCGTCGAGCATATCCGAGCCCAGGCAAGCAGTTATTCGTTTTCGGGTGATCGGCTGAGGGAGATCGATCTACTCCCTCTCTCCAAGGAGGATTCGGAGTCGCTTGCCCGGCAAGTGCTTGAACACTTGGGTGGACCAGTCGAACTCGCGGCTGATATTGCCCGCCTTACCCACGATTGCCCGCTCGCGACGGTAGTGGGTGCCCAGGTCGTGGTTCAGGAGCGTATCCATCCTGAGTTTGTCCGGAGCGAGGAGCGCTTCCGCACTACACTGTTCGGGCGTTTTGAAAAGGTGATCGCCGGCCATCTTGCAGACCGCGAAAATCCTCGCGACCTTCAAAAGCTGCTCGGTTTTTTGGCCTTGGTTCAGCCGATCTCGATCGAAGACCAATGGCTTTTGGCTGCATTTGAAGCCGTCGACAAAGTTTCCATCCCCGATACGAAGCGCCTTCTGCGGCTTTTGATCGATGCCGGCGTGCTCTTCAAACGGGGTGCCAAATACCGATTGTCGCCCGATGTGCTCGGTGATTATTTGGTGGAATCTCGATTTGAGGGCCCGGACGGTCGATCCAACGGCTTGGCTGAACAATATTTCGACGTCCTTCCCGCAGCCTACATAGAAAATCTGCTCCTCAACGTTGGTAGGATCGATTGGCGCCGAGCAGGCGTAGCCACGAGCGACGGCGGTCCGCTTCTTGACGGCGTTTGGGCCAAGCTAAAACCCAGTCAAGAGTACCGCGATCCCCATATTAAGGCCGTGCAGGCGGTTGCATATTATCAGCCGAAGCGCGCACTCACTTTCGTTGAGGAGTTAATCCGCAAAGGGCAGTTTCAGAAGCAACTCGCAGAGATCGCCAAATATGCCGCATATAACCTTCAGTTCACGCATCGGGCGCTGGAATGCCTTTGGGAGCTTGGCCGCAATGACGGGCGAGAGACAAATTCAGAAACTGCCCACCCGATACGGATACTGACCGACTTCGCTGAACCTCAGCCGGGAAAATCATTCGAATTTCTTGGAAAGGTGATCGATTTCGGCCTGGATCTGTCGAAGCGTGCGGATGCGTGGAACGGTCGCTTTTCGCCGCTGGATTTCTTGGACGGCGCGCTCGCCACGGAAGGGCATTCCAGCTCATACTCGGGCCATAGCATCTCTATGACACCGTTTTTCATCGATCCTGAGTCGGTACGGCCGATGCGGGAAAAGGTGATTGACCTCGTCGTTGGCTTGCTTGCCGACAAGGACACGCGGAAAGCGGCGAGAGCGGCCGAAAGTCTTTCAAATGCCCTTTGCCATCCGATTGGCCTGTTGGGCGCCCATGCCACACCTGACTTGCATGACAGGTGGACTGTCGAGTTTGAGGTGACGCTAAACAAGATCTTGGCGGCGATGTCGACCACTGAAATTGCGCCGCTCGTTCAAGTGAAGATAAGCAGCGCAGTGAACTGGCAGGCAAAATTCGGCAAGTTGCCGCTATCAGCGATAGCCGCCAAAATTCAGGATTTGGTCTCGAATGATCTGGACGTACGATTTACTCGGGCGCTGGTCGATGGCTATGGCATGGAGGACCGCCTGGGTGATCGGGAGGACCATCATGAGCGTTGGGAGAATTTTCTCGACACGTTGGTGTCGGACCTCACAGCCAAAGTGTCGGACGCTGCTGCCAGGGTGGCTTTTGTCGAGGACCGACTCCAAGCGTTGGTGACGAGCAAACGGGGAAGATCCACCACAGTGGAGGTCCCAGTACTTAGGCTAATCGACAAATCGCCAGGGTTTGCAGAAGCCCTTGCCGATGGGGCGCTGCTTGCGTCGAATTGCGAGGTTCACCGGTTCTCTGGATATGCCCTCGGGAAGGTATTTCGGGACGATCGTGCCGCCGGCAGAGCGCGGATCGCGGCGTTTATCGAGAACGGGCGTGATGACCTGCTCGCAGCCGTAGGTAACGCCTATCAAAATCAGAAGTTCGAACAAGGCTGGGTTACGTCCGAAGACCTCCGCAACATTTCTACGCTGCTTGGCTCATCGAGCGAGTGGGTCGTTCTCACCGCTGTGCGCGCTTTGCGATTCTTGGCGGAGTGGAACCACGATCTAGCGCTAGGTTTGGTGCGGATCGCTTCAATTCCAACGGCGCGGGTTGCCGATGAGATCGCCACACTTTTCGAATTTGGGGCCAAGCTTCAAATTGGGGCTCTCAGCAAGGATGACGTTGAATCTTTGCTGGGGAGGATCGAAACATTACCTGAACTCGATGGGTATTGGTTGGACAAATTCCTCGCGCACCTTTCCGAGAGTCATCCATGGGAATGTGCGCGCTTTTTCATGCGCAGAGTAGAAGCTGCCGACAACGGTCATATGCGGCCTTGCAACTATGGCCCCTGGGTTCACGAAAGGCTGCGGTTCCGCAAGTCCCCCGAGGGTACGAGCGTCATGAAGGAGGTAGCCCAATGGATGCTACGGAATTTCGATCAACGAGGCATGTTCAGCTATCATTCCCGGAACCTCTTCGAGGCGATGTTCGGCCCATTCGACGCGGAGATTGTCGCTTTCTTCGAAGAGTGGCTCGCCGCATCGACAGCCGACGACCTCACGGTTCTTGCCACAATTGTCCGCGAAGCCGATCAGGATTTTGTTTTTTTGCAATCGCCTTTCGTTGCAGACCTTTTGGAACGTGCGCGTCAGGAGGGTCCCGAAACATACCGGATGGTGGGCAGTGAGCTCTATTGCTCTGCAGTTTCCGGAATGCGTCAGGGGACGCCTGGCCAGCCATTCCCGGAAGATTTGGCACTCCAACGGAAGACGGAGGAGATGCTTGCGAAAACGCCACGGTTTTCGGCGGCTTACGAACTGTATGAGTCCCTGCATCAGTATGCGAATTCGGCAATTCGGCGGGCTGTTATCGAAGACGACGAAGACTGAGGTCTATCGTTGGCGATAGTATGCGCCCCATGCGCGGCTGATATCGACGAATGTCCATTCCCTGCGGCGGCCGAACGCCGGGCTCTGCCGACTCAAACACTCGTTCAGACCAGTTTGCCTTTGAAACTTCATGAACCAGGCCGTTGATTTTGGCTTGCCCCGAGCGGTTGTCTGAATCCGGCGAATGATACCGCTGTCCGCCCAATGATCATTCGGATTGGAAACGGAAGCAGGGTCGGCGAGATAGCCGCGAAGCCTTTGCAATGTGGTATCTTCTGGCGACTGGTGAAGGTCCGCGCGAAGTTCTCGGACCGCGAGCACCGCGCCTTGCTTTGCGGCTTCCGTCAACATGTCGCGCAGTTGTGCGCTCGACAACACGACCGCCTGAAGGGCTTCCATGAATCTGACTTTCTGTAAGGGGATGGCGCTGAGAGATCAGCACCCGTTCATTGCGTCACAGCTGAAAAATGACGTCAAGCGCTAGATGCCGAGTAGGACGCCCAGCCGTTCGGTCACCGGGCGGAGGGGATCGACCAAGCCAAGATCGTAGATCATGGTGGTTTCAAGGTTGCCCTTATGGTCCACGTAGTGGGATATCGCCTCGTGCGATACTCCTTGGCCGGTGAGCATCAGCGAAATCGCAATCCGCTTGAGGTCATAGAGCTGGAAATACGCCGGCACGCCGGGGAGGGCCTTGAACCGGTCCAGCCCCTTGCGGAAGTTGTCGCGTGGCTGGGTTATGTCTGTGTGCGACGGGAACAGCAGGTTGCTATCTGGCCAGCGGAGGCGTTGGGCCTGGACCATCCCGGCAACCCGGGAATGGATCGGCACCGAACGGTAGGCGTACTCGTAGATGGAGCGCGATAGCTGAATACCCTTGGTGTTGTGTTTATGCCAGACCAGCTTCTCCAAGTCGAAATGGTCGAACTCGGCCTTGTTGAGGTCGCTGGGGCGGGCCATGGTCAGAAACAGGATCCCCATGTAGTTGCAGAGTTCCTGCATCTGGTCGTTGACTGTCACCAGCCATGCCTTTCGCAGCGCCATGTCGCGTTTGGCCAGCCCTTCGAGGTGGTCGACTTCCGGTAGGACTTCCACAGCCGGGTAGAAGACATGGGCCGCTATCTGCCGGATTTGCTCGGTTGAGTAGTCGCGGCGACGACGGATAATCTTCTTCTTCCTAAGCGGATGGCACGGATTGCGCATATCCACGATCTGCATGCGGATTGCCCAGTTGAACAGCGCCGACACGTGTCCCAAGGCCCGGTTATACACATGCGGTGAGGCGAACTGCGCTTGGAACCGTTCCACATCCGTCGGCCTGATAGACGCTAGGGATCTGTCGGCAAACATTGTCCCGAAAGCTGTGTATTCCTTCCGCTGGTTGTAGCCCCGCTTATTGTTTGCGTTGTCCTGTCTTAGCCACTTTCCCACGAAGGACGTGAAAGAGTATCTGACCCCCTCTGAAAGCTCACGGACGTGGCTCTCCCAATAGCGGTCGATGACCTCCGCGATTGTCTGAAAGTGCTTCCGACGCGGATCGATGCGGTCCAGGTCGGGATCCTTGCCGGCCTTGAGTTCCTGTTCCCGATTGATGACTGCAAGCCGCGCCGAAGCCACACTCAGGACCGTTGCTGTGCCCAGTACGCTTCGGCAACGCTTGCCGTTAAATCGATAGCCGTGGACGAAGGCCTTGTGGCCAAGCGCGGTGACGCGAAGCCCCAATCCAGAAACCGAACCATTGTGAATTTGGCCATTGGCAGCTACCGCATAGTCCCAGAAAAACTCCTGGTCCTTATCAGCTGGGCAAATCGCTTCAAAAACAGTCTCGTCAGTCAAAAATATCTTGGGCATTTCATGTAACTTCCATGTAACCGATTTATAGCAAATGTTACATGGGAAGTGAAGTAATGATATTGACTGAGTGTCATAAAATGACGAAATAACAAATGATTACATATTTCGGTATTACGGTAATATTAGCCTAGGGCCGTTTGTAAACCGAAGGTCGGGAGTTCGATCCTCTCTGCCGGCACCAGATTTTTCAATTAGTTGCATTAGAATATTTTGACAGCTACCAATCCATGTAACTTTGGTGTAACCGCCCCATTTCACCGATCACAAGGGACGTTTGCTACACCGTCGGGAAGTGAGCCGGTGACGCCGATGTCCGATGTGTGCCAGAGTGATTCTATGACACTACGCCCGGATCCGACTATCCATCGCCTCCTGAGTTCTTCTACCGCCAGGTTTGTCGGAGAATACGAAGCTGACGGCGTGGCCATCAATCTGGCTTGGCCGGGTATGATGCGTACTTCAGTTGTTGGAGCTTCGAAGCGAACCGCGTTGGTCATTTCCTTCGTAGCCGCCGAGCCATCCAAGCATTCTGGGACAATCATACCCAACTATGAGCATGTCGGAGATCATGTCGGCGCCTATCTTGCAGTTCTCTTCGGCAAGCGGTTTGACAACCTTGGCATTGTGGAGTCCCACGGGCGGTTTGGCTTGCCAGACGTTAGTGCTTACGGCGTTCCCTACCGGATAGGCAGTCCCCATAACAGCGATTCTCCCCGAATCGACATCCCGATCCCACTGAATTTTTCGGAAATTCGACGCATCCACAGCTTGCTTCAAGGCGAAATCGAGGATGTCGACGCAGTGCGCCGGTTCAACGCAGCCTGCCAGTTCTACTACCGTGCAGTCGGCAATGTGGATAGCGATCCAGAGGTCGCCTACCTCCATCTTACGATGGCAGGCGAGATCCTAGCGGGCGCGGAAGACGTTTCCGACGCAGATCTGCTCGATGATCAACTGAAAGACATTCTTGAGCAGGTTGCGAGCGGTCTCGCAGACGGCGGCAGGGCCGCTCGGCTATTGCGCTCACGTCTCTATCAAGTGAAACGCAGATTTCGGCATGTTCTCAATTCGTTTCTGGACAACGATTTTTTTGCGCGAACAGAAGCCCAGCACGAATTCGGCAAACTCAAGCGCGAAGATGTCGGCGATCGTCTCGGTGCTGCGTACGACCTCCGCAGCAAGTATGTCCATTCCGGGGAATCATATGGTGGATGGATAGCTCCTGGACGAAGCAACGACGAGGTTCAAATTGGCCGACCCGTTGTAGCGGATGCGGCCTTTGCGCGGGCTCTTTACATGGCGCCGACTTTCATCGGGCTTGAAAGGATCATGCGCTATTGCCTGCTTCGGTTTGCCGAGAAGCGCTTCGGTATCGACTTGGCTGTCGAAAATCCTTCGGAAGCCTCGGGCGTACCTGCTACCGCCGAAATCTAGGCGTCCAGCTCTCGATAAAGTCTTCCTCCTCGGAGATTTCTATCTCCTCGTCCTCTTGGCCTATTTCGGTGGAAACCAGAACGGTAAGCACCTTGCCGTAGTTGCCTAAACCGATTGACTCTTCGCTGACTGTCGCCGTCCGCGTGCCGCCCAGCCAATCTCTGACATCGATTTCCTCGCCGATGCGGTCTCCGCCGAATACCCGCTGAGGGTTGCTGGCGAGTGCAGCTGTGGCCGTTCCGGCGGGAACTGGCGAGCCTTTCCGCAACCAATCCAACTTCGGCAACGATTTCATTGCATCCGAAAGGAAGCAGTAGTCGATCATGTTTCCGGTACTGAGGATGACCGCGACAGCGGCATCCGTCAGTCCTGCAAACCGAATGGCTGTTGAGGTGAGAGAAGTTTGGCACAGTTCGGCCGCCGCTATGACGGCATCCAGGCCTGGATCGGAGCGACCAATCGCCCGCTTGAAAGGGGTGGTCGGCATCAGCAGGCCGGACGCGAAATGGTCAGCCTCCAACTCGTAAGAATCGGCGGTGACAAATCCGGCCCTAGAGACGTGCGCCCCGTCTTTTGGAAGGATGTGATCCATGTGACCTGGCAAGAAGTAATGCCCGAGCTCATGGCTGACGCTGAAACGTTGAAACCCGGTGGAGGGTATATGCGTGCCATAGATGATGCCAAAAGTGTCCCCATAACGCAGTAGCATCCCGGAAACACCTTCGGCGCTTTCAGGCTTCCCTTCCACCGTTATGCCGCGGCTCTTCGCGATGGCGAACGGATCGACAGGTAACGTCGTGATCCCTTCCTCTTTCAGGAATTTTTCGGCCTCCTGTCTCGCCAGGAGCAGCCGGAAACCTTTGCTCATTGGCTATTCGCCTTTCTTGGCATTCCGTTCGGCGAGAAGCTTTAGAAAGTCCCGCGCAATCTCGCGATCGCTACCACTTAGTTTGCCCACGTCGCGGTAAAGCGGGTCGCCGGCTTCGGCCAGACCTGGATCCTCAACCCGCCCAAGTAAAAAGTCGGTGGTCATGTCCAGCGCATTGGCCAGACGTCTCAGTGTATCGAATGACGGCTTTCTGGTCCCCGTCTCGAAGTGTGCGATTGAGCTGGACGGCATTCCTGCATTGGTGGCCAGGTCGCTTTGGCTCCAGCCCCGAATTTCGCGCGCTTTGCGCAGACGCTGCTGGAAAATCACGGAGGGGAGGGGTTCGTCGGGCATTGTCGACTCCGGCATGTTGAACTTGACGACCCTTAATGGGTCGCCTATATATAGACATGTATCTCATGTCTAACCCGACAAGGGCAAGGAAAACATAAATCGATGAGCCTTCTTCATGTTGCCCACGCCGACATCGCGCGTTTCGCGGATGAAAAGGTGAACCTGCCCAAGGACAAGGCCGACGAATATCGGGCCCAGGCGCGGCGTCTCCGGGAAAAGCTCGAGGGTTATCTTGATGAGCATCCGGACTTTACGCTCCGAAAGATGCTGCTGTCCGGGAGCCTTGCGAAGGGGACGGCACTCCGCTCCCTGAACGATATCGACGTCGCTTGTTATATCAGTGGTGCAAACGCTCCTAAGGACGTCAGCGCACTCCTTCAATATCTTGCGGAGCGGCTACGGAAGGCTTTTCCGAACTTCAGTCCCGATCAGGTCAAGCCGCAGACATACAGCGTGACGGTGTCATTCCGCGGCTCTGGCCTCGACGTCGATGTGGTGCCGATCCTGTATGAAGGGGATTTGCAGTGGTACGGCAACCTGGTGAGCCAGGATGACGGAACGTTCCTGAAGACAAGTATCCCGCTTCACCTGGAGTTTGCCCGCAAGCGCAAGACGGCGCAGGCAACGCATTTTGCCCAGGTGGTGCGGCTTGCGAAGTACTGGACCCGTGTTATGAAACGGGAGCGAGAGGGCTTTCGCTTCAAGTCCTTCATGGTCGAGATGATCCTTGCGCACTTGCAAGACAAAGGTGCTGACTTCTCGGATTATCCCGAGGCCTTGCAGGCGTTCTTCACCTACATCGCCACCAGCAACCTGCGCGAAAAGATCGTTTTTGCTGACTACTACAAGCCTTCAACCGTGGGCAGTTTCGCCGAGCCGATGCAGATCATTGACCCGGTCAACGCGCTGAACAATGTCAGCCGGCTCTATAGCGCCCAGAATATCGAGGCGATCGTCGAAGCCGCGCTGGACGCTGGCGACGCCATCGACGCGGCACGGGCGGCGCCCACCAAGGGCGAAACCGTCGCCTACTGGCAAAAAGTCTTCGGCTCGGCATTCCAGGTATAAACCAATGACCCAGAGTTTCACATACACCGACACAACGACCTTCACCGTCACCCATGCCCAGCATATCGCGGCAAAGGTCGCCACTGACCTCAAGCGCATGCAGCGGTTTTATGGCGTCCCCTCGGATTCCAGCATAACCGAGTTTGAGCAGGAGCTCGTCGTCATGCTGAAAAAGAAACTGGTGGAGACCGTGACCTACGGTTTCAAGCGAGGCGACGCCTGGATTGAACCCACCCTCAGGTACACCGCGCAGGAGTTGAGCGGTGTCGGTGGTGTCGACGACGATCCTGGCAAAATCCGACCGGGTGCCGACGTCGCCGGTGCTTCCTTTTACACATACATGACCTATACGAGTGCGTATTTCGCGCTCTCGACATCCGAGCGAGAGGCGCTCGGCCTGCCGTTCATCAGGGGAGGCGCCGAGCAGCCGAGCGTCTCGGGTTATTTCAGTGATGACCGCGTTTATTCAGCCGGTGGCCGTGCCCTGAACCGATCAACAGTAAGGACATTCTGATGAACGCCATGACCCCGACCGAAGGCATTTTCGAACGCCGGATCACATATCCCGATTTTTCGGCGCGCGACCGACTTTCGCGACTCGTCGGACTTGATGATCAGAAAACCCGCCTCACCAAGGTTCTGTCGCTGCTGGTCAATCCGGGCGGCCTTGACGCCTGGGCGAAGCAGTACCACCCACAGATGAAATCGTTATTGACGACCGTTCTGCGGCGCCCGCCCCTGGTCGTGCTTGCCGGTGACGTCGGCTCCGGAAAAACCGAACTGGCGGAAACGATTGGCGACGCCGTGGCGCGCCAGGAGGATATCGAAATCACCTTGCTTCCGTTAAGCCTTTCGGCGCGAGGGCAGGGTCGTGTCGGAGAGATGACCCAGCTGATCACGTCGGCCTTCGACTATGCCATCTCGGAAGCGTCGAAGCTGAAGGGTGCGTCCGGGCGTGCGCGTGGCGGCATCATCCTGCTGGTTGACGAAGCAGATGCACTCGCACAATCTCGCGAAAATGCCCAGATGCACCACGAGGATCGTGCGGGTGTAAACGCTTTCATCCGCGGCATCGACCGGATTGCCAATGCTGCGCTCCCGGCGGCGGTGATTATGTGCACCAACCGCCTCAGCGCGCTCGATCCGGCCGTCAAGCGCCGGGCCGCAGACATTCTGGCATTTGGCAGGCCCAATACGGAACAACGTCGCTCACTGTTGACCACCGCACTCTCTGAACTTGCCTTCTCGCCGGGTGATATCGAGAAACTCGTCACGGCAACGGGCGCCCGTAAAGATAGCCCACTCGGGTTCACGTTTTCCGATATAGTTCAAAGGCTGCTGCCGTCGATCGTGCTGGATGCCTACCCGCGTAACCCCGTCAAACCTGCACGCGCTGTTGAAATTGCTATGCAGATGGCAGCGACACCGCCGTTCCAGGACGGAGCTGTCTCATGAGCTGGTCGCTGCCAAGGCTTCTCGAAGGTCTGCACAACGAGATGCAGCAGAAATTGGAGACGACACGGGCCGTCTTCGGACATCCTGTCACCAAGGGCAACGCCAGTGAGGCCGTATGGCTGAAGCTGCTCCAGACCTATCTGCCGCAGCGCTACCAGGCAGAAACGGCACACGTGGTCGACAGCAACGACAAATTCAGCGACCAGATCGACATCGTCATCTTTGACCGCCAGTACTCCCCGTTCATCTTCAAATACGAAGGACAGATCATCGTCCCCGCTGAAAGCGTCTATGGCGTATTCGAGGCCAAGCAGGCGATCAACGCCGAGCAGGTCGAATATGCTCAGAAGAAGGTTGAGTCGGTTCGCAAGCTTCACCGGACCAGCTTGCCGATCCCGCATGCCGGCGGAACGTACCCGGCCAAGCCTCCAATCCCTATCCTCGGAGGCATTTTGACCTTTGACAGTGACTGGACGCCGCCTCTCGGCGCGGCGCTGCAGAAGGCTTTGGACAAGGGGGTCGGCGACCAGCGCCTGAACATGGGTTGCGTGGCAGCTCATGGAAACTTCCGCTACGACAGCAACATCGGCGACTATCAGCTTATTCCAGCCAATCGCCCTGCGACCGCATTCCTGTTCGACCTGATCGCCCAGCTGCAGTTCAGCGGCACAGTTCCGATGATTGACATCAGCGCCTATGCTGAATGGCTTGCGAAATAGCCGTCACTCAGTGCTCGGACGGAATCACAGGTTTGCTGAAACTGCAGCGTAGTTGCTCAACTTCGCCAGGTTGTCGTTGAAGCGATCAACCGTGTTGCAGATGCCCTGTGCGATCCGCTTTTGCTCATCAATAGACGCATTCCCAGACCGCAGAAGGTAATCGATCTCCCTGCGAATTGTTGATTTTCCGAATGTGCCAAACACTGTATCGAACAGAGTGTCCGAAAATTCTTTGTTCTTTTCGTCATCGCTCATGCCTGACAGCGCAGCGTCGAGGCCCTGGAGCAGATCTTCGACATCCGTGGCGGTCGCCTCAAGCTTTTGACGCAGTTCGACCTGCAGATCCGGCAGAAGGCCATCGCGAGCCACGGCCTCAAGCGTCGTTATCATTCCACCCCGAACAAAGGATAGCTGCCGTGCCTCGTTGGCTCGGGTATGATTGGCTTGCATCCGCAGAAATGCACCAACGACACGCTTCAACAGCTCATCCTGCTCGTTGGAACGACGGCTGATATCTTGCTCCCAACGCTGTCTGTCAGCCTCTTCAGCCGGCGGATGGGTGACGGCCAAAATATTCGTCAGCAGTCCTGCGCCGGGAATGAGTTCGACTACGCCTTCGGCCGCGCCACGCAAGAGCGCCCGGCGTGGATGCAATTGGGGCGGCTTGATCGGGCTTTGGTTGTCGGTCACGAATGTTGTCCCTTTGGCAAGCACAGTACCATAAAAGTGCTTAGCGATGCGATTGACGGCGGCTCTCCATTCCGTCTGATGGAAAAGGCTTTGCAATGTCCGATTTTGTTACACAAAGCCTTGCACATCAAATCCGACATCGGCTATAAGCGATGTGTAATCAACGAGATGCACAAAGGCTATTCGGTCTCCAAGACTGCTGGTCGCGGGTCAAACTCGCTGCCTCTCTTGTTCCATTTCTCTCGGGTTATTGCTTCTTCGCGATCACTTGCTACTCAGGCGCCCTTGGGCGCCTTGCCGGTCCAACTACTTCAGGCTGGAGCCAGGCGTGCCTCCCCCAAAAGCGATAGACATGCCTTGATTGGCGCTCACATAGGTCGCGCCCTTTGGTCTGTGTCCGCAGCCGACGTGAGCGCGCTCAGGATCGTGCATCTCGGTAGCGCATATTAAAATATTCTAATGTTACACGATACTTAGCGTTACGCGCCGGGCAAAATATTTCTACCACCCCTGCTTGCACGCAAAATGGAAGCGGCGCATGAATGAGTAAGCGCTATTCCGCGCTTCTTCCGGGGGGAAGGTGAATTCCGTCACGCCCATAGTGGCTGGACTGGACAGTGGTGTCATTTGCTTGACGCTGCTGACCCAGTATTTACGCCAGCCTGCAGACCCTGATGCCATCCGCCACGATCTCGGTCTTGGCGAGCGAATGGCCGATCGCGTCGATATAGTCAGGGCGGCGAAGCGGCTGAAGCTCAAGGCCCGGATCGTTCAGCCGTCGCCGAGGCGGCTGGACCGATTACCGCTACCGGTCCTTATCGAGAAGGAGGACGGGAGCTTTGCCGTTCTGGCGGCCGCTTCCGCCGGCAAGGTGCTGCTGCAGGATCCGCAGGTCGGCGCCCCGCGGGAGATGACCCGTGAGGAATTTGCCGCACTCTGGAGCGGACATGTCATCCTGGTGACCAGCCGCGCCTTCGCGCAGGGATTCTCGAGGCGCTTCGACTTTTCCTGGTTCATCCCCGAGATCATCCGCTATCGCCGGATCTTCGCCGAAGTGCTTTTGGCCTCGTTCTTCGTCCAATTGCTTGGCCTGATCTCGCCGATCTTCTTCCAACTGGTGATCGACAAGGTGCTGGTGCATAACGGCCTGACCACGCTGGAAGTGCTGGTCATCGGCCTGTCGGCGGTATCGATGTTCGAGGTGCTGCTCACCGGCTTGCGCACCTACACGACCATCCACACCACCAGCCGCATCGATGTCGCGCTGGGCGCAAAACTGTTTCACCATCTGCTCGGCCTGCCCATCGCCTATTTCGAGGCGCGGCAGACCGGCCAGACCGTGGCGCGCGTGCATGAATTGGAAAACATCCGCGCCTTCCTCACCGGCTCGGCGCTCACCGTGCTGCTCGACGTGCTGTTCCTCTTCGTCTTCCTGGCGGTGATGTATCTCTACAGCGGTTGGCTGACCTTGATCGTCGTCTGCTCCATTCCCGCCTATGTCATTCTGTCGATGGCGGTGACGCCGGAGTTTCGCCGCCGCATCGAGGAGAAGTTCAACCGCGGCGCCGAGAACCAGACTTTTCTGGTCGAATCCATCGTCGGCGTCGAGACCTTGAAGGCGATGGCCGTCGAGCCGCAGATGCAGCGGCGCTGGGAGGACCAGCTCGCCGGCTATGTCGCGGCGGGCTTCCGGACTGCCAGGCTCTCCAACTTTGCCAGCAACACCGCGCAGTTCATCTCCAAGGCGGTGATCGTCGCCACCATGTGGTTCGGCGCCAAGGCGGTGCTTGCCGGTGACATGACGGTCGGCCAGCTGGTCGCCTTCAACATCATGGCCGGTCGCGTCGCCGGCCCGGTGCTCAGGCTGGCGCAGCTGTGGCAAGACCTGCAGCAGGTGCGCATTTCGGTCGATCGGCTCGGCGACATCCTCAACGCCCCGGTTGAGCTCTCCGGCGGTGCGGGGCAGGGCTCGCTGCGCAAGGTCGTCGGCCATGCCGCCTTCGACCACGTCACCTTCCGCTACAGGCCAGGTGAGCGCGAGATCCTCAGCGACGTCTCCTTCGAGGTGCAGCCGGGCGAGATCATCGGCATCGTCGGGCCGTCCGGTTCCGGCAAGAGCACCATCGCCAAGCTCCTGCAACGCCTGCATGTGCCGGAGCGCGGCCGGGTGCTGATCGACGGCGTCGACCTGGCACTGATCGACCCGCGCAGCCTGCGCCGCCAGATCGGCGTGGTACTGCAGGAAAATATCCTGTTCCGTCGTACGGTGCGCGAAAACATCGCGCTGGCCGACCCGGCGCTGCCGCTGGACCGCGTCATCGAGGCTGCAAAACTCTCCGGCGCGCATGACTTCATCGTCCAGCTTAAATCCGGCTACGACACAGTGCTGGAGGAGCGCGGCGCCAACCTTTCTGGTGGCCAGCGCCAACGCATCGCCATTGCCCGTGCGCTGGTCACCAATCCGCGTATCCTGATCTTCGACGAGGCGACCAGCGCGCTCGACTACGAGTCGGAGTACGTCATCCAGCAGAACATGCGGCAGATGGCGAAGGGGCGCACCGTGTTTATCATAGCGCACCGCTTGGCCGCCTTGCGCGACGCCACCCGCATTTTTACCATCGAGGCCGGCCGCATCACCGAGCAGGGCACGCATGAGGAGCTGTTGTTGAAGGGCGGCCGCTACGCCCAGCTCCACCGCCTGCAGGCCGAGCAGCGGCCGGCAGCGCCTCAACAGGAGGCGGCGGAATAGACCATGGGCCGCTACTGGAACGCCGTGAAGGAAGGGCTGGCGCGGGAGGCGGCCACGAAACGCCCGGCGCTGAACCGCCATGAGCGCGAGTTCCAGGCCGCCGCGATCGAGATCCTGGAGACGCCGGCCTCGCCGGCCGCGCGCATCTTCGCGGCCTTGATTATGGTCTTTGCCACCGGCGCGCTCGCTTGGTCGTGGTTCGGCCGCATCGACACCTACGCCACAGTGCAGGGTAAGCTGATCCCGATCGGCAAGGTGCAGGTCATCGAGCCGCTGATCACCGGCACGGTCAAGGCGCTGCATACCCAGCTCGGGGCCCATGTCGAGGCCGGCGAGGTGCTGGTCGAGCTTGACCCGTCCGAATACGCCGCCGAGCGGCGGAAACTTACCGGCAATCTCGAGGCCGCCAAGGTCTCCGAGGCGCGACTCGAAGCGCTGGTGGCTGCGGTGGCGCAAAATACCGGCCCGGCCGATGCCGATTTCGTAGCGCCCGCCGACGCGCCGAAGCCACTCATCTACCTGCAGCGCCAGCAGATGCGGCAATCGCTTGCTGCCTACCAGGCGGAACAGGCGAGCCTTGAGGCCGCAATCGCGCAGAAGCGCGTTGAGATCGGGCGCGGCAACCGCACCCTCGTTGAACGCCGTAAGCTGGTGAACCTCGCGGGCGACAGGCTGGATGTGTACGAACAGTTGGAAAAGCGTCAGGTCGGGATCAAGACCAGCACGATCGAGGCGCGCCAAGGCGAGCAGGACCAATTGATGGCGGCGGTCGATGGAGAAGGCCAGGTGGCTGAGTTGGAAGCCACGGTGCAGACTTTGGTGGCGCAAAAGCGCGAGCGCCGAGAGACTTATCTCGACAAGGTCAACACCGAGCTGATCGAGGTTGACCGCTCGATCGGCGAATTGCAACAGGATCTCGCTAAGGCCGAGCTGTTCGAACGTTCCAGCGTGCTGAAATCGCCCGTCGCCGGTCGCGTGCAGCAACTGGAGGTCAACACGCTGGGCGAAGTGGTGCAGACTGGCCAGAAGCTTATGGTGATCGTACCCGACGGCACGAAGCTTGAGATCGAGGCCATGTTGCTCAACCGCGACAAGGGTTTTGTGCATGAGGGGCAGGAGGCGCGGGTCAAGCTCGAGGCCTTCCCGTTCACGCGTTACGGCACGCTCGACGCCAGGGTGCTGACAGTGTCGAACGACGCAATCCCGGCGGGCGCGTCGCAGCAGGCATCAGGCGCCAGACAGGAGACGACGCACGACACGTCGGGACCGTTGGTGTTTCCGCTGCGCATTGCACTCAACGAGACATGGATACGGGTTGAGGGCGAGGATGTGACGCTGACGCCCGGCATGTCGGTGACAGCGGAAGTGAAGACCGGCAATCGGCGGGTGCTTGAGTTTCTGCTCGATCCGCTGATGGAGATGACGGATGAAGCGTTTCATGAAAGGTGATGAACTGCTTGGCATTACCTTCAGCTACTCATCTGGGTGAAAAGCAGGCATTCATTCTGGAAGGCATGGCTAAGCAAGTAGGAGGTGCGGTGATGAAATTGAGACAGAGTTTCTACGGATCGCTTCTAATGGTCGCTTTGTGCATCTCCGCGTTGGTCTATTCCAAGGTCGGATGTTTTGCCGGCGCCGCCGAGGCAGAGGCCGCCTTTAAGAACAATGATTATCAGGAGGCTTACAGGCAGTGGGAGGAGCTTGCTAACGCTGGTGATGCTGCGGGAGAGTTTAACGTTGGCTTCCTTTATTCGAGAGGCCTTGGAGTGCCATTGGACTACGCGAAGGCAGCCACATGGTGGGCCAAGGCGGCAAATCAGAACATGGCGATTGCAGAGTTGAATCTCGGGCTTCTCTACTCATGGGGAAAGGGGGTGCCTCACGACGACGCAAAAGCCGCCGAACTGTGGCGTAGTGCCGCCATGCAAGGGCTGTCGGAGGCTCAACAATACCTCGGATACGCTTATTTCTTTGGGAAGGGCCTGCCCAAAAGCGGTCGCGACGGTGTTCTGTGGTCCACTAGAGCGGCAGATCAGGGGAATGTCGAAGCGCAAATAAATTTGGCTACAGCTTATCTTGCTGGTCAATCCATAAGTAAAGACTACAATCTCGCTTTCTATTGGTATCAGAAGGCCGCGAAGCAGGACAATGCGCAAGCCCAGTTCAATGTAGGATTGATGTACCTCAAAGGAATAGGTGTCGAGCAGAACACTGATCTTGCCATGGAATGGCTTAAGAAGGCTTCTGCGCAAGGTCATAGCGGAGCAAAAGATGCGGTAGAAAAGATAGAGGCCGCTTTGAGGAAGACATGACTATTTTACAAAGCGCTGTATGAAGAATTGTCAGCAAACGATAGGGGATTTTTATGGGCGGTTTCTTTGGTAATCGTGGTAGCAATTCCAATAATAGTAACAGCGGATCTCCAGTTAGCGGGAGTGTTAACGATTTAGGTAGCAGCTACAGTGCTAACGCCCAAATAGGAGCGGGTCAATTTTCGGTCTCTGCTGCAAAGGACGGAACCGTTACTGGTTTTGCCGGAGCGGGAATGTCGATAGGAGTGGCTAATGCCAGCGCGGGTGTCCAGGCTGATACCAACGGTAAGGTCGGGCTGTCTGCTGGAATAACAGTCAGCACTCCGGGTGTTGTTAATTACAGTCAAACGGTGGCAAGTATTGCCGCAGGTCTCGATTTCGATCAGCACTTCTATACCCCGCCAACCTCGTTTCCTCCCCAGACAGTAACTCCATTTGGATATGTGCCAATGACGTACACGCCGTACGCTGTTACGGCAACGCCTTACGTTGAGACCACACTGCCGAACCCTCCAAATCAGCCGTATGCACTAGTTGACGTGCCGCCGGGCTATCCGAACCCGTACAAGGTGTACGATCCAGCTACCATGAACTGGGGGGAAACGGGTTACACTGGGCCTAACACCGGCTACAATGAACCTAGAGATCCAAACCGTCCTCCGCAAAACGGTATCGGCACGCCTAGCGACGCCCCTCCTGGATTTGGCCCACGTTCGATGGCGGCAGGGCGTGCAGCGGAGCTTGGGTCTCAGCCCGGATATGCTGGACCAGGAGCTGCGGCGTTTGGCCAAGGCTCGATGGCGGCAGGACGCGCAGCCGAGCTTGGGTCTCAGCCCACATACGCTGGGCCTTCGGCCGGACCTAAGCCCGGTTCCATGGCAGACGCACGAGCTGCGGATCGAGCCTCAATGCCTGGCTACGCCGGCGGTAGTGGGGGCAACGGTTCGCCATCTCGGGGAGGCGGTTCAGGTAACACCGGAAATTCAAGTGCCGGAGGAAGCTCCGGTGGCGGTAAGACGAGTTCCGGTGGCGGGGGTTATTCGGGATACGGTGGCCAGGATTCGCCATCAGAACATGGTCCCGGTCCTGGCGCAGGTGCCGGTTCGTCAGGCTCGAAAGAGAGCGGTACTGGGGTAGGTAGGACAAGTACGTCGTCGACGCCCGGATCCGGCGGTCATCCGGCGGTTCCGGTTCTTCTTGACCTCTCCGGCAACGGGCTCGACGTCGACACGTTGTCGTCATCATCGCAGTTCATCGATCTTGATGGCGACGGCTATCAGCATAGAGTCGCCTGGGCTCATGCAGGCACGGGAGTGCTGGTGCTCGATGCCGATGGCGATGGCAAGATCAGCCGCTCCAATGAATTCGTGTTCACAGAGTGGGACCAAACGGCGACCAGCGATCTCGATGCGCTGAAAAGCGTTTTCGACACCAATCACAACGGCATGCTCGACGCTGGCGACGATCGCTGGGCCGACTTCAAGGTGATGGTCGACGGCCAGCTGGTGTCGCTGGCTTCGCTGGGCATTGCCTCGATCGGCCTGACTGCGACGGGCAGCGGCGAGAACTTTGCTGATGGCTCGGCGATTACCGGCATCGCGACCTATACCAGGACCGATGGGACCACCGGTGCCGTGGGCGACGCCGTACTGGCCTCTGACGCCAACGGTTACATTATCAAGACCACGACTATGAGCAACGGTGATGGGTCGAAGACCACGACGCTTGGCGGCTACGACAAGGATGGCACGCTGGCGTTCCAGAACCGGGTCACGGTGAGCGTCGACGGGCTGTCGACGACGACGCAGTTCGACGACGATGGTAACGGAACGTATGAGCGCTCGCAGACCGACGTGGCGACGATCACGGCCGGTGTTCGCCAACGCGTCGTCAGTGATTTCAAGACTGATGGCTCGCTTGCTGAGAGAACCACGACGACGACCAGTGCCGACAAGACGACAGTGACGACGGCGCTTGATCAAGATGGCGACGGCGTCAACGAGCAGACGCAGGTGTTTGTGAGGAACGCTGATGGATCGTCCATAACGACGGTCTCGGAATACAGCAAAAACAGTACCTTGCTTCGCAAGGTTACGACTACGTCTTCCGCCGGCGGTCTCATGAAGACGATCCAGAGCGATTCGACCGGCGGCGGCACCTACGATCTTACCAGCACGGAAACCACGGTGGTTGCGGGCGATGGCACGCGCACCAAGACGGTGGCGGAAACCAGCAGCAGCGGCGCGCTGATCGACAAGGAGCAGACTGTCACCAGCGCCGATGGTCGTACCAAGACAGTGTCGCATGACCTCGACGGCAACGGGACATACGAAACGAGAGACGTCAGCGCGATCACGACCGGCGCCAATGGCGTTTCGATCACGACCGTTACCTCCTACAGTTCTACCAACGCATTAATCGGCAAGACGGTCGCGACGACCAGCGACGATGGATTGGCAAAGACCGTTTCGACCGACCTCGATGGCGACGGGGTTTTCGATTTGGTTTCGTCAGATGTGACGGTGGTCGGCGCTGGCGGCAGTCTTACCGAATCCCAGCAGACCAAGAGCCGCGACGGTTCCCTGCTTGCCAGTTCGACCACCAACACCAGCGCCGATCGTAAGACGATATCGATCTCGGCCGACGCCGACGGCGACGGTCATGTTGACGCGGTCAAGACAATCGCTGTCGACGGCGCCGGCGTGACGACTTCGACGGCCAACCTTTACAATCCTGACGGTTCACTGGCCGGCAGCACCTTTGATCAGACATCAGCCGATGGCCTGTCGATCACCAGCAAGGCCGACATCGACGGCAACGGGACCTACGACACCGTTGTCGCGGACGTGACGACGACCGACGCCTCTAACAATCGCACGCGAACCGTCACGACCAGGAGCGCGAACGGCGCGCTGATCGGCAGTTCCGCGCTCACAACGAGCGCTGACAGCCTCTCGCAGACCGAAAAGGATGACATCAATGCCGACGGAACTGTCGACCGGACGAATGTGACCGCAACAGTCCTTGGCGGCGATGGCAGCCGTACCGTCACCTCGACGACTACGAGCACCAGTGGGGCCGTTCTGGCCAAGACCGAGGTGAAAATCAGCGCCGACCGCAAGACGACGACCACCAAGATCGATGCCAATGGCGATACGAAGATCGATCGAACCCAGGTGGATGTCGAGAACGCTGACGGCAGCCAAGTTACTACGGTGTCCGATACCGACATCAACGGCACACTTCACGCGAAGATGGAAACGACCATCTCCGGCAACGGTCTGACCAAGACCGTCAAACAAGACGTCAACGGCGACGGCACCTACGACATCGTCACGCAGACCTCGACCGACATCGCGACCTCGGGCACCCATACCACGACAACATCGACGACCTCGAACAATGGCACGCTGCTGTCGAGGACGATCGCCGCCATGTCGGCCAATGGCCTGAGCATCGATACGCAGATGGACGCCGACGGAGATGGCACTGTCGAGAGGAAGTTGAGCGATGCCACTGTGCTGAATGCTGGCGGTTCAACGACCCGAACTGTCTCGGCGCTCGCAGGGAACGGCGCGTTAATCGACAAGACGATCACCACGACCAGCGCCAACGGTTTGATTGCGACGGTTCAGGCCGACCCTGACGGCAACGGCACGATCGACCGGACCAGCACCGCCGTCACGACGCTTAGCGCCGACGGGGCGCAGACCGATACCGTCACGGTGCTCAATGCCAACGCTGCCCAGATCGCCCGCCATCAGACCGTCACCAGCGGTGATGGCAATACGGTGACGACGACTAGGGATCTCGATGGCGACGGCCTTGTCGACGAAACAAGTTCAACCGTTCTCAACGCCAACGGCTCAACGACGACTGTCAATCAGACCTACATATCCGGCGTTCTGACGTCGTCGGCGACGAAAACGGTGAGCGCTAATGGTCTCTTGAGTACCCTTGCCACCGATCTCGACGGCAACGGTACGATCGACCAGTCGACCACCGATGCCATCGTGCTCAACACTGACGGCAGCAAGACCCAGACCATGACCGATCTTGATGCGGTCGGCGCGGTCAAGGACAAGACCGTTGTCGTCACGAGTGCCAATGGCCTTGTGAAGACCATGACCTGGGCCGCCGTTGGCGCGACCACCAGCCGCTCGAAGGTCGATACCACCGTTCTCAATGCGGACGGTAGCACCACCGAGACCGTTGATTACAAGAAAGCGGACGGATCGCTGGAGAGCCACACCATCACAACGGTCAGCGCCAATCGGTTGA
>NZ_VFTK01000061.1:0-23839 GCF_006439495.1 Mesorhizobium sp. B3-1-8 | reverse complement strand
ACCAGAGCTTCTCCGCCTTCGTCCATCTCGCCGCCGCCATCATAAGCTCCAGATGAATATCAACAGGCCTTAGAGCAATTCCAGGAAAAGTGTGAGCGGTTGGGCTGGGCGACTTCGCCGCAGCCTGCCGTCCGGAATTGCGTCAAAACAAAGAGATAGGGCGTTTCGCCATTTCCATGAAACGGTGAAACGCACTAGTGACGCCTTGTCGTGTCCTTCGGCTTTGAAACACCGGTTTCCGATGTCTCGTCGCGGACTTCGTGACGACGGGCTCGCAAGACGGCGTCATTCTCCTCGATGGCCTCTCCGGTCGCATCGGCTTCGGCACTGGCCTTCTTGCCCCGTGGACGCTTCGGCGGCGAACCCGCAAATCCCGGGCCTTCGCCGTGCGGCGCATCTTCGGGCACGCCCTCATGCGCGGCATGCTCCTTGTCGAACTTGATGACCGGCTCCATCTTCGCCAGCACGTCGTCGGCAAGCCAGCACAGGCTCATATGGCCGTCGCCGAGATTCTTCACCGGCGGCACCTTGGTCTCGCACAGATTGTCCGGCACCAGTTTCTTGTAGCCGCAACGCGTCTGGAACGGGCAGCCGGTCGGCGGGTTCATCGCCGACGGGATGTCGCCTTCGAGCACGATGTGCTTCTTGACCACGCTCGTGTCGGCGATCGGGATCGCCGACAGCAGCGCCTCGGTATAGGGGTGGTAAGGCGGCGAGAAGATCTGGTCGGTCGTCCCTTGCTCGACGATATAGCCGAGATACATGACGACGACGCGGTCGGCGATGTAGCGCACCACCGACAGATCGTGGCTGATGAACAGCATCGTCGTCTTGTTCTTGCGCTGGATATCCATCAGCAGTTCGGTCACCGCCGCCTGCACCGAGACATCGAGCGCCGAAACTGGCTCGTCGGCCACCACCACCTTGGCGTCGCCGGCAAAGGCGCGCGCGACGCCGATGCGCTGCTTCTGGCCGCCCGACAGCTGGCGTGGCTTGCGGGTCTCGAAGGCGCGCGGCAGCTTCACCAGGTCGAGCAGCTCCAGCATGCGCTGGCGCCGCTCGGCGACATTCTTGCCGACCTTGAACTTCTCCAGCGTGCGGATGATCTGCGAGCCGACGCTGTGGCTGGGGTTCAGCGTGTCGAACGGATTCTGGAACACCATCTGGATCGAAGACACGGTCTCGACATTGCGGCTCTCGATGCCGGTCGACTGGATCTCCTTGTTGCCCAGCGTCACCGTGCCGGAGCTTGCGGTCTCCAGTCCCAGAAGCACCTTGGCGAGTGTCGACTTGCCGCAGCCGGATTCGCCGACGATCGCAACCGTCTCGGATTCGCGCGCGGTGAACGAGATCGTCTCGTTGGCCTTGACGACGCGGCCTTCGCTGGAGCCGAACACCTCGCTGCCGCCAACCCTGTAGTATTTCTTGAGATCGTCGATCTTGAGCACCGGCGCGCCGGGCTCGACCTTTTCGTTGACCTTCTTGGCGCCGGGCGGCAGCGCCTCCCAGTCGATCTCGTTGAACCGCACGCAGCGCGAGAAATGGCCCTCATGGCCGTCGACTGGGATCATCGGGATTTCCGCGGCGTTGCAGACGCCCTCGACGAAATGGTGGCAGCGCGGCCCGAAATTGCAGCCCTTCGGCCGCTCGTGCGGCAGCGGCAACTGGCCGGGAATGGAGATCAGCGGCCGTGAGTTCTTGTCGGCGCCTGGCAGCGGGATCGAGCGGAACAACCCTTGCGTATAGGGATGGCGCATCCGGTCGAACACATCCTCGATCTTGCCGGTCTCGACCGCCTCGCCGGAATACATCACCGTGATCTTGTCGCAGGTCTCGAGGATGAGACCGAGATTGTGCGACACGAAGATCATCGAGGTGCCGAACTTCTCGCCCAGCCCCTTGACCAGTTCGACGATGCCGGCCTCGACGGTGACGTCGAGCGCCGTCGTCGGCTCGTCGAGCAGCAAGAGCGCCGGCTTGGACAGCAGCGCCATGGCGATGACGATGCGCTGCTGCTGGCCGCCCGACAGCTGGTGCGGATAGGAGCGCATCATGCGCTCGGGATCGGGCAGCCTCACTGCCCGCACCATCTCCAGCGCGCGATTATGCGCCTCTTCCTTCGACACCTTGTCGTGGATCAGCGGCACTTCCATCAGCTGCTGGCCGATTTTCATCGCCGGATTGAGACTCGCCATCGGCTCCTGGTAGATCATGGCGATCTTGTTGCCGCGGATGGAGCGTAGCTCCTCCTCGGAGAGCTCGCCCATGTCCTTGCCCTGGAACTTGATCTTGCCGCCGACGATCTTTCCGATGTTGGAAAGGTCGCGCATGATGCCGAGCGACACGGTCGACTTGCCGCAGCCGGATTCGCCGACGATGCCCATCGCCTCGCCGGGCATCACCGTGCAGGAAAAATCCATCACGGCCGGGATCTCGCCCTTGCGGGTGAAGAAGGAGATCGAGAGGTTCTCGATCTCGATGATCGGCCCCTTGGTCGGCTTGCCTGGATCTCGAACTGCCTCGTTCATGGGTCGCTCCAATCCTTGGTTCTTGGAAGATGGGGCCGAAAGCCCCGCCATCAATCCTTCATCGACTGTTCACGCAGCGAATCCGCCAACAGGTTCAGCCCCAGCACGAACGACATCAATGCGATCGTCGGCGGCAGCGCCGGGTGGATGAAGGAACGCAAGAGGCGGCTGGCGTCCTTGATCGCGGTGCCCCAGTCGGGGCTCTCCGGCGCCAGGCCCAGGCCGAAATAGCCGAGCGTTCCGAGCAGGATCGTCGTGTAGCCGATACGCAGGCAGGCATCGACGATCAGCGGACCGCGCGCGTTGGGCAGGATCTCCCACAGCATGATGTACCAGGGCGATTCACCGCGCGTCTGCGCCGCCGCAACATAGTCGCGCGTCTTGATGTCCATGGTCAGACCGCGCACGATGCGGAACACGCCGGGGCTGGAAGCGAACACCACCGCCACGAAGATGTTGAGCTGGTTCGGATCGATGTGGACGATATGGAACGGATCCTTGTCGAAGACGAGGCCCGCATAGATCCAGCCGCCGACCACCAGCGTGATGCCAAGCAGGATATAGAGCCGATCCGGCCGGTTTTTGAACCGCGTCCAAAACAGGACGCTGAAGAAGATGATCGGGAACAGGAAGAACAATCCCGCCATCGCATAGGGGATCGGCGTGTCCATGATGCCCGGCGTCACCAGCAGGTAGAACAAGAGGATGACCGGGAAGGCCAGCACCAGATTGGCAAGGAACGACAGCAGCGTGTCGATCTTGCCGCCATAGTAGCCGGCCGGCAGGCCGAGCGTGATGCCGACCATCAGCGCGAAGCCGGTGGCGGCCGGCGCGATGATCAGCACGATCTGGCTGCCATAGACCATGCGCGAGAACACGTCGCGGGCAAGCTTGTCGCCACCGAAATAATAGACGAGCTTCGATGCCGGCTCGATCGCGCCGGGCAGCGTGTCCTTCATCACCGAGATCTGCGCCAACGGGTCGAAGGGCGAGATGGTCGAGGCGAAGATCGCCGTGAACAGCCAGAACAGGCAGATGAAGACGCCGGCGATGCCGACGCCGCTGTCGAAAAGCTGGCCGTAGAGGCCGAGTCGCTTCTTGTAGGTAAAGCTGGCGCCCATCACCAGGATGAGCCCGACCCACACCGGCCAGAACCGCCAGAGCACGCCGATAACCACGTCGAAGGCGCTGATATATTCGGTTTGCATCGGCCCCTGCCCCTACTGAACCCTGATACGCGGATTGAGAAACGCGTAGCCGACATCGGAAATGAGCTGCGTGATCAGCACGATGAACACCGAGACCAGCGAGCAGCCGAGCAGCAGATCGATGTCGTTGTTGCCGGCGGCTTCGACCAGCGTGTAGCCAAAGCCCTGGTAGCGGAACATCACCTCGACGATGACGACGCCGGTGAGCAGCCACGGGAACTGCAGCATGATGACGGTGAAGGGTGCGATCAACGCGTTGCGCAACGCATGCTTGATGACCACGCTGCTGAAGGACAGGCCCTTCAGCCGGGCGGTGCGGATATATTGCTGCGTCATCACCTCGACCATCGAGGCGCGTGTCATGCGCGCGATATAGCCGATGCCGTAGATCGCCAGCGTGATCACCGGCAGCGTGAAATTGTAGAAGGTGATGCCTTGGCTGGCGGATGCAGCCGAACCGTTCAGCCAGCCGAGCCAGGAGGCGAAGATGACGGTGAAGATGACGCCCGACACATATTCGGGCGTCGCCGTCGAGGCGATCGAGGCCACGGACAGCACACGGTCGGTGCGCGAGCCTTCGCGCATGCCGGCGAGAATGCCGATCAGCAGCGAGATCGGCACCATCACCGCCAGCACCCAGAACATCAGCAATCCGGTGGCGCCGAGGGCCGGGAAAAGCTTGGCCCCGACCGTCGTCTTGAACTTGGTCGAGCAACCGAAATCGCCCTGCAGAACGCCGGAGAATGTCGGTTCGATCGGGTCGTTGCAGAAGGAGAAGCGTTGGGTCGTCTTGCCGGTCGCCGGATCGGTGATCGGATGCTTCGGCAGGACGCCCAGCCACTGGCCGTAGCGCACGAAGAAATTCTGCCGGTAGCCATGGTTGACCAGCCAGCTTTCAAGCTGGTCGGCGGGCGTGTGCATCTCGGTCTGGCTGATCGCCAGTTTCTTGAGATTGGGCTCGAGATTGACGAGAAAGAACACGACCAGCGTCAGGCACAGCATCGTGAGCAGTATGGTGCCGATGCGTCTGGCGATGAATGAGAACATGCGCGCCCCCTGCCGGCCGGGTTGGGGTCAGATAGGCTCAACCCTGTTTCGAAAAGCGGATGAGGCCCCGCCACCGCCGCAGGATATGCAGCCGCGACGAAGCTTGAGATACGAGGGGCCGCGGCCCCTCGTATTCATCAAGCCATGGATCACGCCTGGTCGAGCCAGACCTTGCCGAAGTCGTGCTCGTAGGTGGGGTGCATCGAGTGGTTCTTCACCTCGGGCTTTATGTTGATGTAGAGCTTGCGCCAGTAAGGTTGGATGATGATGCCGGAATCCTGCAGCGTCTGCTCGATGTCCTTCATCACAACCTTGCGCTTCTCCGCATCGGCGATGCCGAGCGCCTCGTTCACCTTCTTGTCGAAGTCCGGGTTGGCGTAAGCGGTCTCGTTCCAGGCTTCGCCGGAGCGGTAGGCGATGGCGATGACCTGGATGCCCAGCGGACGCATGTTCCAGTTGGTTTCCGAGAACGGATACTTCGTCCAGTCGTTCCAGAAGGTCGAGCTCGGCAGCACGGTGCGCTTCACCTTGATGCCGGCCTCGCGCAGTTGGGCCGCGATCGCGTCCGTGGTGTTCTTGTGGTAGTCCTCGTCGTTGCTGATCAGCTCGTGCTCGAAATCGATCGCGCCGGCTTCCGTCAGCATCTGCTTGGCCTTGGCGATGTCGCGCTTGACCTCCGGCAGCTTGACATACTCCGGATGGATCGGCGCGACATGGTGGTTTTCGGCCGGCGTGCCGGCATTGCCATAGCCGAGCTGCAGCACGGTGGCATTGTCGACGGCAAGCAACATCGCCTGACGAACCTTCTGGTCGTCATAGGGCTTCTTGGTGACGTTGAAGCGAGACACAACCGTGGCTGCCGTCACGACTTCCGAAACCGGCGCGCCGACATCCGCGATGATCTTGATGTAGTCGGCGGTGGTTTCGTGGTTGGTCTGGACTTCGCCCGACTCGAAAGCCGAGACGGTCGCCGCCGGATCGGTGCCGTAATCGATGAACTCGACGCCGTCGAGGAAGGCCTCGCCCTGCCACCACTTGCCGGTCTCGCGGCGCTTGTAGACCACCTTCTGGCCGACGTCGTAGGAGACCAGCTCGAACGGACCGGTGCCGATCGGGCAGTTCTTGAAGTTGGCGCCCTTCTCGTCGAAGGTCTTGTGCACGACCAGCGCCGGGTAGTCGCACAGATTCGGGATGATGGCGATGTCGGGCTTGGACAGCTTGAGCTTGACCGTCATGTCGTCGACCTTGACGACGGAGCCGTCGCGCAGCTTCTTGGTCGTGTCGTCGACGAGGCTGCCGAGGCGGCCAGGCATCGAATTGCCTTCCGCGCCCTTATCGGCCCAGCGGGTGAAATTGTAGATCACGTCGTCGGCGGTGAACTTGTCGCCATTGTTCCACTCGACGCCCGGCCGCACATGCAGCGTATATTCTGTGGCGTCGTCATTGATGTCCCAGCTCGCCAGCAGGTACGGCGCGAAGGTGTATTCCTTGGTGTATTTCACCAGCGGCTCGAGCGCCTGGCGCTCGGCATTGGAGATTTCGGACCAGTCGGCCGTGCGCGGATCCTTCGGATCCTTGATCGACATCGCGACCTTGATCACGCCGCCCTTCTTGCCCTGCACGTCCTCGGCCCGGGCCGGGGTAGGCGCGGCGAGGCCGAGCATGCCATAGGCCATTGCCGTCGATGCGCCGAAGACGCTTGCCAAAGCCAGAAACTCGCGGCGGTCCACGCCGCCCGATTTGGCGTCTTCGGCCATTTTCAGGATGTGATCCGGAACACGGTCACCATTGCTCTTGTAGATTGCCATGACTTACTCCCATTGTTGGCTTTCCGCCTTGTAACATTCCGCATCCAAGCCGTGATGTCAAAACACGGTGTGAAGTGGGAACATGTTAGGGAATGTGCATCTTTGGTTGCAATACGGTTCGCGCGATAGCGACAGTCTTGACGCAAATTTGTTAGCGCGAGGCGGATTTTCCCAAAATTCGTCGCGGGCGATTAAATCAATACATTTTATGAGGATTAGGGGCTCTGTGGCCGTGGCGAGCGGCCGCTTCGACTGGCCTTGGAAGGGCCGCGCAGCCTCAATATTCGCGTTCGTAGAAGACGCCGCCCTTTGCTTCGCCGGCGTCATTGGCCTCGCCGCGCAGCTTCACGCCGCGGCCGACATTGAGGTCGATCGTGGCCTTGCCGGAGCCAGGTTTGTCGCCCTTCTGTATGGTCACATAGGTGCGGTCGTTGAGGTACTTGCCGGCCGAAACCGCGGTGCCGCCCTTCTCGTCCGTCGTCACGTCGAGATCGTCGACACCGATGGCGCTCTGCAGGTTCTCGAGCAGCGACGTCGATCCGCCGACGCCAGCCAGCTGCGCGGCGGCGCTCGCAAGCTGCGCGATCTGCAGCGGCGACAGTTTGGACATGGATTGGCCAAAGATGAGCTGCGCCATCACCTCGTCCTGGGGCAGCGCCGGCACGGAGGAGAAGGTGAACTTCGGATTGGTCGCCTCGCCCGACACGAGGATCGTGACCGTGGCGCTGCTCGTCGTCGTGGTCGCCGTCATGTTGAGATAGGGCACCAGCGACCCCTGGAACCCGATCGTGCCCTCGGTGAAGGTCAGCCGCTTGGAGAGGATAATCAGCCGTCCGCGCTGCAGGGTGAAAGTGCCTACCGCCTGCGGCGCCGAGGCAGGGCCCGTCAACTTCAGCGAGCCGCCGAGTTCGGCATCGACGCCCCTGCCCTGAATGAAGATCTGGTTCGGCGCGTTGACCGTCACGTCGAGCGTCAGGCCGCTGCCGCCGTTGCTGCTGCCGCTGGACGTCGCCGGACGCAGCGCCTTGTCCTGCGCCCGCACCGAAGCCGGCGCGTTCTTGTGCTTGACATCCAGCGCCGAAAGCGAGCCCGGCAGCTTTTCCGGGACGGTGATGACCGTCCTCGCCAGGTTGATCGTGCCGGCGATCACCGGCGCCGAGACGAGCGGGCCCTTGACGGTCAGGTCGCCGCCGAGATTGGCGGTCACCACCCGGCCGTCGGTGTAGCGGCCGTCGGTAAGCTTGACCGACAGATCGGCCGGAAAACCTTGCGCCGGCGTGATGCCCACCGTGCCGCTCGCCGACAGGTTGCCGCGCGTCGACAGCTTTCCGGTCAAGCGGTTGATCCTGGCGACGCCGCCGCCAATCGCGACGTCGGCGGCGATATCGTTGACCGCCAGGCCGGAGCGGGCATCGATAAGGCGCGAGCCGGATGTCGTGACTTTGCCGCTGATCACCGGCGCGGATGCAGGGCCACGCACCTGCACATCGACATTGGCGGTGCCGTTGAGCGCCAGACCTTGAGCGGCGAGCTTGGCGGCAAGGAAGGAAAAAGGCACCTTGCCGTTGAAGTCGAGCGCCAAGGTGGGCGTGCCTGCCGTCGCAACCGTGCCGCCACCCTTAAGGCCGAGGCCGGCGCCGTCGCTGATGTTGGCGTCGAAGGCGAGCTTGTTGCCGGCGAAGGTTCCCGACGACGACACATTCATGCCGCCGAGGCCGGCGCTGCGTGTCTGCGAGGTCTGCACGCCGGAAGCATCGATGTTGAAGGCGACCGAGGGGGTCGAAGGCTGGCCGGTGACCTTGACCGTGCCCGAGATCGAGCCGGCCGCGTCGAGACCCGGCGAAAAACTGTTGGCGAGCGAGATCGGCACCCTCGCCAGGTTGGCGTTGATGTCGAGTGCCTGCGCGACCTTGCCCGTCACCGTCGCCGTGCCGCCGCCGAGATTGAGCACCAGCCGGTCGAGCGTCGTCACGCCGTTGGCGACAGTGATCGTCGAGGCCTGCGCGATCGCGGCCTTGATGCCCTGCACGGTCGCCTGGCCAGAGGCGAGCTCGACGGTCGTCGTGCCGTTGGCGACCTTCACGCGGCCGGCGGCTTTGGCCGGGATGTTCTTGACGGTGGCGCCACCCGAGAAGCCGGTCCAGTCGCCGTCGCGCTTGAGATCGACATCGATGCCGGTGATGGCGGTGCCGCCGGACGTCACGCTTTCGGCGCGCACCGTGCCGGCAATGACGGGTGCTGCCATATAGTTCGCGATCTGCGCGTCGATGGCGACATTCCTGGCCGAGAGATCGCCGCGCTTGATCTCCGAGGTGTTCGCCTTGACCGCGACGTTGGGTCCGTTAGCCGCCTTGGTGAAAGCGATCGTGCCACGCACATTGCCCTCGGCCTTTTCCAGGGCCAGCGCGGCGAGCGGCCCGATATCGGGCAGGTCGAGCGAAACGGTTCCGACCGGCACGAAGGCATCGTCGAGGGTGAGGTCGCCGGAGATCTTGTTCGGACCGAGCGACAGCAGAAGCCCGTTGATCGCGCGGCTGCCATTGGTCGTGGCGAGCACCGCGCTGCCCTCGAGGTTTTGTCCGGCGACGTTGCCGGTGAGCTGTACATTGGCCGCCGGATTGGCGGCGTCGGCCTTGCCGGTGGCCGTCAGCTTCAACCCGGTGATCTCGCGCGCCGCCACCGAAAGCCGGTCGCTGCTTACCGTCATCGACAGGTCGGGCGCGGTGACCGGACCTTGCGCATTGAGCGCAAAGGCAATGGCGCCCTTGGCGTCTTTCGAGAGCCCTGAAACGCCATTCAACGCGCCTCTGATCTCGGCTGCCAGCTTGCTGTCGGCAAGGCTCGCCTGGCCATCGGCGGTGAGCGCGCCCGAATTCAGCTTCAGCCCGTCGATATTGACATTGCCACTGGCATCGCGCTTCAGCGAAGCGCTCAACGCAGCGCTCTCACCAAGCATGCCGCGCACCGCCGCCGGCAGGGCCGAAGAAGCGACATCGGCCTTCAGATTGAGGTCGACCGAACCGTCACCCAGCGATATCCGGCCCGCGACCTGGCTGTTGAGCGCGTCGCTTTTCAAGGAGCCGCTGTTGACGGCGACGGCATCGGTCGTCAAGCGGCCATTGACCTTGGCCGTGACCTTGCCGGCGATCAGCGGCGCGATCAACTGATTGTCGAGGCCGATCCTGTCCACCGATACCGTGCCGGAGACCGGACCTGCCCGCCCCTTGAGGTCGAAGGCATCCGAATGCAGCGCCAGGGTGAGACCGTCCACCTTCGCCTGGCTGGCGGCAATGGAAGGCAGGATCGCGGACACATCGAGCCGCGCCTGCGTGCTTTCGCCCGCCATCTTTGCCGACAAGGACTGGACGGCGATCTTGACCGGGCTTTGGGCGCTGCCGACGGTCAACGGCAGGCTGGCTCCGGATGAGGTAAGATCGAGAGAGAAATCGCTGGCGCCGTTCGGGTTGAGAGTGCCGGCGGCCTTGCCTGAAATCCCTTCGCCCGAAAGCGTGGCGTGGTCCAGGGCGACGCCGCCCGCCAGCGTGTAGGTACCGGCAGCGTCCAGATCCAGCGGCCCGAGCCCCGCCTGCCTGGTCTGGCTGGTCTCGGCGCCCGCCAACTTCGCGTCGAACTGAATGTCGGGATTGGACGATGGACCCGTGACGTGTGCCGTGCCTTCCAGCGTTCCGGCCCCGTCGAGGCCGGGCACGAAATCGTTGGCGAGTGCCAGCGGGAGGTTGGCGAGATTGGCCGTCAGGTCCAGTGCCTGACCGGCGCTGCCGGAAACCGTCGCCGAGCCGCCGCCGAGATTGAGCGCGAGCTTCTCGATGGCGGTCACGCCATTGGCGATGGAGAGGCTGGAAGGCTCGGCTATTGCCGCCTTGATGCCACGCACCGTCGCCTCTCCGGAGGCGATTTCCACGCTTGTCGTGCCGTTGGCGATCTTCACGCGCCCGGTGGCGGTGGCCGGAATGCCGGACGCCGTCGCGCCTCCGGTAAAGTTCGTCCAGTCGCCGTCGCGCTTCAAATCGATGCCGATGCCGCTGATGACCGTGCTGCCGGAACTGACGCTGTCGGCCTTGATGGTGCCCGAGATCGCCGGCCCCTTGAGGTAGTTGGCGATCAGCGCGTCGACGGTGATCGTCTTTGCCGCCAGCTCGCCGCGCGCGATCGACGTGCTGGCCGCATTGATGGTGACGGTCGGGGCCTCGCCCTCCTTGGCAAAGGCGATCGTGCCGTTGATGTCGCCGGTCGCGGTCTGATTTGCCAGGGCGGCAAGCGGCCCGATGTCGGGCACGGCAAGCTTCAATGTGCCGAGCGGCAGGAACTTGTCGTCGAGCGCGAGATCGCCCGAAACCTTGTTGTCGCCGAGCGCCAGGCTCAGCCCCTTGATCGAGCGCTTGCCGTCGGCGGTCACCAGCGAGGCCTCGATATCCAGCGCCTGGCCGTCGGCGTTGCCGGTCAGCGAGATGTCGGCCGACGGATTGGCGATGTCGGCCTTGCCTTTGGCCGAGAGCTTGATGTCCTTCACCGTCCGGCCGGCCGCCGTCAGGCTGGGGCTGTCGGCTGAAACGGAGAAATCCGGCGCCCAACGCGGGCCGCTCGTGCTCAGCGCGAAATTGACCCCGCCGGCAAGCGGCGTGCCGGCGAGCGACGACAGCGGCGAGACGTCGCCCAACGTGCCCTTGACGCTGGCCTGGATGTCCGAGCCCTGCATGCTGCCGGTGCCGCTGGCGCTGAGCGAGCCGGAGCTGATCTCCAGCGAGTTGGCGGCGAACGCGCCTTGCGGATCGCGCGTGGCGGTGGCCGAGAATTTCACCCGTTCGCCAAGCAGCGAGCTGATCTGCGGCGGCAACGCCTTCGAGACGGCGTCGGCATTCATCTTCAGCGTCATCGACAGGTCGGCCAAAGCCACATTTGCGGTCAGCCCGGCATTGAGCGCATCGCTGCGCAAGGTGCCTTTCTCGATGGTCACGGTCTCGCGGCTGATCGTGCCGGAAAGATCCGCGGCGAGCTTGCCGGTCACCAGCGGCGCCAGCGTCGCCACATCCGTCTTTAGGCCGGCGGCCGCGAGCTTGATGTTGACCGGGCCGCTGCGGTTCCCGATATCGAAGCCGTCGGAATGGATCTCGCCCGTAATATTGTTGAGCTGGGTCCCGCCGACGGCCACCGAGGTAAGCGACGTGCCGATATCGACCATCGGCGCCTTGCCGTCGCCAAAGGCGCGCACCGTTGCCTTTTCGACGGCGACCAGGATCGGTGCAGCGCTGTTGCCGACATCGACAGTGACCGGCTTGTCCTTGGCGGAGAGCTCGACGGCGAGGTCGCTGGCGCCCTTCGGATCGACATTGCCGGTCGCGGCGCCGTGCACAGCATCGCTCTCTATGGTCGCGCGCTCGATATCGACCCCGCCCGACGTGGTCGCTGTTCCGGCGAGGTCGAAGCTCGTCTTGCCGGCAAAAAGCGCCTTTATCTTCTCCGGCAGGAAGCCTTCGAACTGGCCGTCGCCCTTGGCCTCGATGCGGTGGCCCTTGTCGGTGAGTTGGTGCCGGCCGGTCAACTGGCTGACGATCCGTCCGTCGACCATGAAGGTGCCGACGCCGCTCCAGTTGGCTAAAGGCCCGCTGCCGGAAACCACGATGTTGATGGGCGGCGCATCCGGCAGCTTGAGCAAATTGGCGATGATGCCGCCCGCCGGCTCCGAAGCCTTGAGATCGAGGTCGAGCTTGTTGTCGGCCGGCGCAAAATGGATCTTGGCGTCGACATTGCCCTCTCTGCCGTCGTGACGGCTCACGTTCAGCACGCTCTCGATCGCCAGTGGCGATGGATCCGCCTTGAGCGAGCCCTTGGCGGCCAGCTCGGCGATGCCGCTGCCGGCAAGCTCCTGGCCAAGCGCGATCTCCGGCAGGTCGATCTGCTTGACGTCGATCGAAACCGGCAGGCTCGTCGAGCCGCCCTGTGATGGCTGCTGGCTTGGCTGTGGCAGCCGCGCCAGTTCGATGCGCTCGGCGGCAAAGCGGTCGGCATTGAAATTCCAGGAGAGAAGCGCCGTCGGCGACCAGTCGAGCGCCAACTTGCGCGCCACCATCCAGGGCCCGGCGCGGTCTTCCAACACGACGTGGTCCACCCTGAGCGCGCCCGACCAGATGCCTTCGATGCCGCTGACCGTCACCTTGCGGTCCTCATTCGAAGCCATCTTCGATATCAAGCCGGCAAGATTCTGCCGGCCGCCTTCGGTGCCGGTCAGAACGACAAGCGCGCCGATCGCCACCACGAGCAGCACAAGCAGCGCGTAGAGGCAGATGCGGAGGATGCGCCAGACCATCTTCATCGTCAGAACGCCTGGCCGATGCCGGCATAGATGCCGAAATGCGGATCGCCCGGATCGCGGTTGAGCGGCACGGCAGCGTCGATGCGCAACGGCCCGAAGGGAGTAATATAGCGCAGGCCGACGCCGGCGCCGACCTTCACATTCGAGAAATCGGGGAAGGATTTGGTCGAGACCGTGCCGGCATCGACGAACGGGACAATGCCGATCGTGTCGGTGACGCCGATGCGCATCTCGACCGAGGTCTCGAAGAAGGAGAGACCGCCGATCGGCTGGCCGTCGATATCCTTCGGGCCGATGCCCTGGTAGGAATAGCCGCGCACCGAGCCGCCGCCGCCGGAATAGAAGCGCCGGTCGGCGGGCACGTTCTGCAGCCCGGTGCCGAGGATCGAGCCGAGCGTCGCGCGTTCGGCGAGCACGAACCTGCTTGCCGTGTCGAGCGACTGGTAGGTGTAGCCCTCGCCCTTCAGCTTCAGGAAGGTCGCGCCGTTCAATATGTCGTAGCTCGGCTCGGCATAGGCAAGGAAGCGGAACCCCCTGGTCGGGTTGAGCTTGTTGTCGCGGCTGTCATAGACATATTGCAGCGGCACGCTGGCGATCAGATAGGTATGTTTGCCGAAGGCGTCGGTGATCTTCGAATAATCGAGGTCGAATTCGGCCGAGACCCGCTGCTTCTTGTCGAGGTCGTAGGAAACGCCGACGTCGCCCTTGACCGAGAAATGATCATAGGCATCGGGGTGCTCGAACACCGTCTTGATGCCGGTGAAGAATTTCGACGTCGGCCCGAGCACGCCGGGCTTCTCGAACATGACGCCGGCATTGTAGTTGAGCGCGGAAATGCTGTTGCTGCCGATGCCGCTGATCGAGCCGTCGATACGTAGCTTCTCCGCCTGGCCGAACAGGTTGCGGTGTCCCCAATAGCCTTCGAGCCCGAGGCCTTCCGTGTTCGAGAACGTGCCGCCGATGCCGAAATAGCGTGGCTTGCGCTCGCTCACCTGGACATCGATCGGGATGTTGCCGTTGGCGTCGAGGTTGTCGCCTTCCTTGATTGTCACGCTGTTGAAGACTTCGAGCCCGAGCAGCCGGTCGCGGGCATCGTCGATCTCCTGCGGCGAATATTGCTGGCCTCGCTTCAACCCGGTCATGTATTCGGTGAAGTCGCGATCGACCTTTTCCGTGCCCTCGACCGTCGTATCGCCATAGCCGGCGACCGGACCGGCCGCCACCGTCAGCGTCACGTCCAGCGTCGAGCTGGCGTGCTCGGCGACGATCTCGCGGTCCGTCACCTTGGCAAGCGGCCTGCCCTCTTCCTTCAGCGCCCGCACGATCAGCGCTTCGGCCTTGAGCACCGCGCCGGAGCCGGCATCGCCGCCGGCAATCAGGCCGAAATCGGCTGCCGCCAATCCCGCCGCATCACCCTTCAGCCGGATGTTGCCCAACGTGAATTTCGCTCCGGGGGAAACCGTGACGACCACCGGAATGGGCTGCGGACCCTTGAACTCGGCATCCGGCGGCAACTCGTCGATCGACTTGCCGTCGATCGTGATGGTGACCACGCCCTCGTAGCGGGCATCGGCGTAGAGGGCGGCGACCAGTTGTTCGCGGTCGCCGCGCGCCTTGGCCATCAGGCCGAGCGATCCCGACACCGGATGGTCCTCGTCGTTTTTCAGCGCCGAGGCATTTTCGAGCTTCTTGACCAGATCCTTGTCGGCGTCAGTGGCATTGATCGTCACCGAGTAGCGCAGCGGATCGACGACATCGGCATCCTCGTCCTTGGACGAACCCCAAAGCTTGATGCCGAAAATCTCGAAAGCCGCCGCCTGCCGTACCTCCGCGGCCAGCATGGTCGAGCAGATGAGCGCGAAAAGCAGGGCGCGCGGAAGCCCGCCCCCTGGCGCGTACCCTCCTGACATCTGCGTTTCATGCGCCGGCATTAAGACAACCTAGTCGACAAAACTAAAATTGGAATGAAGTTCCGAAACGTTCGTAAAGGGGCCACAATCCAATTGTCTGAAATAGACCGGGCTTGGAATTCACACCTTTTGCGATTCCGCAAGAAAGTGTGATCCGTCTCACAGAGGTTCTGTCGAAATACCGGCCTTTGGCCGGCATGGAAACCGTTCGCGGGTGATAAACCTGCGGCGCTCCGGCGTTGACAAGCCTGCACTAAGCTTGATCATGCCCGGACGCTGGCGATGTCTGGAGGGTGGTATGGCAATGCGCGCGGCTCGTGGTCTCTCTTTCCTTCTTCTCATCTTTTTCGCCCTGGGCGGGGCGGCCCTTGCGGCCGAAGCCCGGCGAATCGTGACGACCGACAATTCCGACTATTTTGGCTTCGACCTGAGGTCGGAGCAGAATGTCAGCCTCGACCAGTGCAAGACCACGTGCCTCGGCGACCCGGCCTGCCGAGCCTTCACTTACAACACCAAGGCCAAATGGTGTTTTCTCAAATCCGACTATAACCAGTTGAAATCCTTCACCGGCGCCGTCGCCGGCAAGGTCGCGAATGTCGATGGCGACCCGGATATCGGCGCCCCGCCGGCCTTGGCCTTCTTCCCGAACTGGATGGCCGACCAGGCCCAGCAGTTCCGCAACCACCTGACCGATCCGGCCTATGACAAGCCGACCGAAGGGCTTGCTGCCCTGCAGGCGGCCGCCGAGCAGGCAGCACTTACCGGCGACCATCGCCTTGCCATGCAGAAATACCAGGCGGCCGTCTCCGTCCTGCCCGATGACGGCGCCCTGTGGCTGGCGCTGGCGCGCGAGATACTCGCCGTGGAGCCGGCCTCGAACACCACCGAACCCTCAACGTTCCCGATGAACGCCACCTCGGCGGCCTTCAACGCCTACAAGCTGGTGCGCACCGCAAAGACCCGCGCCGAGGCGCTGGCCCTGCTCGGCGCCGGCCTCGACAAGCGCGATCTGTACCGGCCGTCGCTGCAGGCCTATGAGGCGAGCCTTGCGCTGGTGAGTTCGCCCGCCGTCCAGGCCGACTATGCCGACCTCAAGGCGCGCAAGGGTTTTCGCGTCATCGAGCACACCGTCGATGCCGATTCCTCCTCGCCGCGCATCTGCGCCCAGTTTTCCGAGGAACTGGTCAAGACCGGCGTCGACTATGCGCAGTTCGTGACCGTCGACAACGCCGCGCCCAAGGCCGTCGAGGCCAAGGACAAGCAGATCTGCGTCGAAGGCCTGGAGCACGGCCAGCATTATGACGTAACCTTCCGCGCCGGCCTGCCGGCCGCGATCGGCGAGACAATCGCCGCGCCTGTCGTGCTGTCGATCTACGTCCAGGACCGCGCTCCCTCCGCCCGCTTCACCGGCGACAGCTTCGTGCTGCCGGCCGGCGCGCGCCGCGGCATTCCGGTCGTCACCGTCAACATGAACGCTGCCAAGATGACGCTCTACCGCATCGGCGATCGTTCGCTGGCGCAGCTTCTGTCCGGCTATCAGTTCCTGCATCAGCTCGACGGCTATGACATCTCCACCATTTCCGACCAGATGGGCGCGCCCGTCTGGTCGGGCACGCTCGATATCGCCAATGATCTCAACAAGGAGGTTACCACTTCGTTTCCGGTGGACGAGGCGATCCCGCAGCGCAAGCCCGGCGTCTATGTGCTGACCGCGCAGCCGGTCGACGACAAGAGCGACGATTACGGTTCACGCGCCACGCAGTGGTTCGTGGTCTCCGACATCGGCCTTTCCACCTATACCGGCCAGGACGGCCTCAACGTCTTTGCCCGTTCGCTGGGCTCGGCCAAGCCGATTTCCGGCGCCGAACTGACGTTGCTTGCCAAGAACAACGAGATACTCGGCACGGCGACCACCGATGCCGAGGGCCACGCCGTCTTCAATCCTGGCCTCACCCGCGGCGAAAACGGCATGGTGCCGGCCGTGCTGATGGCCAAGCAGGGCGACAACGACTTCGTCTTCCTCGACATGGGCAAGGCCGGCTTCGATCTTTCGGATCGCGGCGTCGAGGGGCGCGCCTCGCCAGGCGCGCTCGACGTCTATGCCTGGACGGAGCGCGGCATCTACCGCGCCGGCGAGGACGTTCACGTCGCCGCCCTTGCCCGCGACGGCGCCGCCAAGGCGGTCGAGAACCTGCCGCTGACCTTCATCTTCACGCGTCCCGATGGCGTCGAGAACCGCCGCGTCATCAGCAATGGCGAGTCCGCCGGCGGCCACGCCGTCGACCTGCCGCTCGAGGCCAACGCCATGCGCGGCACCTGGACGGTGTCGATCTACACCGATCCCAAGCAGGCGCCAGTCGCCAGCCAGATGTTCCTGGTCGAGGACTTCGTGCCGGATCGCATCGAATTCGACCTGACCGCCGACAAGAAGGAGATCGCCCAGGGCGAGACCGCCAACGCCACCGTCGATGGCCGCTTTCTTTACGGCGCGCCGGCCGCGGGCCTGGCGCTCGAAGGCGAGATGACTTTGTCGACCACGAGCAGCTGGGACAGCTTCAAGGACTTCACCTTCGGCCTGGCCGACGAGCAGTCGAGCGAGCCGACCGTGACGCCTCTCGCCAATCTTCCCGTGGTCGGCGACGACGGCAAGGCGACCTTCCCGGCCACCATCGACCAGTTGCCGTCGACCACCAAGCTGGTCAACGCCAAGGTCACCGTGCGGATGCGCGAGGCCGGCGGTCGCGCCGTCGAGCGCTCGCTCGACATCGGCGTACGTCCGCAGCGCGACGTCATCGGCATTCGCCCCGATTTCGCGGATGATGAAGTGCCGCAAGGCGGCACGGCGAAGTTCAGCATCATCGCCGTCGACCCGAACGGCAAGCGCGAGGACCTGAAGGGCGCGCAGTGGTCGCTGGTCAAGGTCGAGCGGAACTATCAATGGTACCGTTCCAACAATTCCTGGAACTACGAGGCGGTGAACCTCACCAAGGCCGTAGCCAACGGCGCGGTCGACCTGAAGGCCGATGGCGAGGCGACGGTATCGCTGCCCGTCGACTGGGGCCGTTACCGGCTCGAGGTCGAGACGGCCGATCCTGATGGTCCGGCGACCAGCTATGAGTTCGACGCCGGCTGGTACGTCGCCTCGACCACCACCGAGACGCCCGACGGCCTGGAGATCGCCCTCGACAAGGATACTTACGCCGCCGGCGAAGTCGCCAAGCTGAAGGTCTCGCCGCATTTTGCCGGCGAACTTCTGATCACCATCGGCGCCGAGAAGCTTTTGAAGACGGTCACGGCTTCGGTGCCGGCCGGCGGCAGCACCGTCGACATCCCGGTCGGCGACGACTGGGGCGCCGGCGCCTATGTCACGGCGACCTTGTTCCGGCCCGGCGACGCGCAGGAATCGCGCATGCCGGCCCGCGCCATCGGCATCCAATGGCTGTCGGTCGATCCGGGCTCGAAGAAGCTGGCGGTCAGCTTGACGCCGCCGGAAAAGACCTTGCCGCGCCAGCAGCTGTCGATCCCGGTCGCCGTCAACGGCGCCCAGGCCGGCACAAACGCCTATGTGATGGTGGCGGCCGTCGATGTCGGCATCCTCAACCTCACCAATTACAAGGCGCCCGACCCTGAGGACTGGTTCTTCGGCCAGCGCATGCTGGGGCTGGAGATCCGCGACCTCTACGGACGCCTGATCGATGGCTCGCTCGGCACCATGGGCAAGATACGCACCGGCGGCGACGGAGCGAACATGCAGGCGCAAGGCAGCCCGCCGACCGAAAAGCTGGTCGCCTTCTTCTCCGGCCCCGTCGAGCTCGATGCCAACGGCAATGCGCGCATCGACTTCGACATCCCGCAGTTCAACGGCACCGTGCGCGTCATGGCCGTCGCCTGGACGAAGGATGCGGTCGGCCATGCCCAGGCCGACGTCATCGTGCGCGATCCGGTGGTGATCACCGCCGGCCTGCCGCGCTTCTTGGCGCCGGGCGATGCGGCGACCATGCGCCTCGACATTGCCGACACCGATGGTCCGGCCGGCGACTATGCGCTGTCGGTCACCACGACCGGCGACCTTTCGACCGGCGACAAGCCGCTGCCCGAGAAGCTGACGCTCGCCCAGGGCAAGCGTCAGTCGCTCACCTTCCCGCTGGTCGCCAAGACCGCGGGCGACGCTTCCGTCACCGTCAAGCTCGCGCATGCCGGCGGCACTCAGGTCGAGCAGACGCTCTATCTGCCGGTGCGGCCGGCGCAGCTTCCGGTCACCAACCGCATGGTTGTCGACCTGAAGCCGCATGGCGGCTCGCTGCGGGTCGACAAGGAACTGCTTGCCGCAAGCGTGCTCGACGGCGCTTCGGTCAGCGTCGGCGTTTCGCAGTCGTCCGCGCTCGACGTGCCGTCGCTTCTGATGAGCCTCGACCGCTACCCCTATGGCTGCGCCGAGCAGACCACCAGCCGCGCGATGCCGCTGCTCTATGTCAACGACATGGCCAAGAGCATCGGCATGGAGAGCGATCCGGACCTGCACGGCCGCATCCAGGACGCGATCTACAAGGTCCTGTCCTATCAGGCGGCAAGCGGCAGCTTCGGCCTCTGGGGGCCGGGCTCCGGCGACCTGTGGCTCGACGCCTATGTCAGCGAGTTCCTGACCCGGGCGCGCGAGGAGAAATACGATGTGCCCGCGCTGGCGATGAACCAGGCGCTGAACAACCTGCAGAACTCGCTGGGCTACGACCAGGACGTCCAGGACAAGGGCAGCGAGATCGCCTATGCGCTCTACGTGCTCGCCCGCAACAAGAAGGCCTCGATCGGCGATCTGCGCTACTACGCCGACACGCAGCTCGAAGCCTTCTCCAGCCCGATGGCGGTCGCTCAACTGGCGGCGAGCCTCGCGCTCTACGGGGACACGCAGCGTTCGGAAGCCACCTTCCAGACGGCGCTGCGGCTGGCGCAATCGGAAACCGACTACGACTACTATCGCTCGGACTACGGCTCGCGGTTGCGCGATGGTGCTGCAATGCTGGCGCTGGCGGCGGAATCGAAGCCGGTGCCGAGCATCATGCCGCAGCTGATCAAGCTGGTGGGCGTGGCGCGCGCCGATGCCCGCTGGACGAGCACGCAGGACGAATCCTGGATGCTGCTCGCCGCGCGGGCGCTGAAGGAAGGCAATGATTCCATCATGCTTTCCGTCAACGGCGCGCCGCATTCGGGCGGTTATGCAGACCAGGTCGCTGGCAGCGACCTCGTCGACAGCCCCCTCACCATCGCCAACACCGGCGCGACGCCGCTGCAGGCGGTGGTCACCGCGGTCGCCGCGCCGGTCGAGCCGCTGCCGGCCGGCGGCGACGGCTTCACCATCGATCGCACCTACTACAAGCTCGACGGCACCGAGGCCAATGTCACGGAGGCCAGGCAGAACGAGCGCTATGTGGTCGTGCTCAAGGTCTACGAGCAGAACAAGTGGCCGTCGCGGCTCTTGATCACCGACCTGTTGCCGGCCGGCTTCGAGATCGACAATCCGAGCCTGGTTTCCAGCGCGCAATTGTCGAACTTCTCCTGGCTGGCGCAGACCGACGCCGCGCATCTGGAGTTCCGCGACGACCGCTTCGTCGCCGCCTTCAACCCGAACGAAGGCGACGGCGACCGCAACATCACGCTGGCCTATGTCGTGCGCGCCGTGACGCCGGGCACCTACGCCCATCCGGCGGCGACGGTGGAGGACATGTACCGGCCGCAATACTCGGCCCGCACCGCCACCGGGGTGATGGAGGTCAAGGCGGAATAGCGATGAAAAGGTCACCGATATCTCCCTTCACCCCGTCTCTGGGCGGGGTGAAGGTGCCGGTTCACCCTCCGAAGCTGCAGCGTCGCTGCTGCGAAGGACGGGCAGGCGGATGAGGGGCAGCACCGTGCTCTCCAGAAAAATCCTCAAACGAACCGCGATCGCAGGCCTTTGCCTCGCCATCTTCGCCGCGCTTTCGATCGCTGCGCTCTGGGAACTCGACCGCGCCTTCCCGCCGCCACTGCCGGCGAAGCTGACGGTTTCGACGGAGGTCCAGGATCGCGACGGCCAGTTGTTGCGCGCCTTCGCCACGCCGGACGGCTACTGGCGGCTCGAAACCCGCCTCGACCAGGTCGACCGGCAGTTCGTCGACATGCTGGTTACCTACGAAGACAAGCGCTTCTGGGATCATCGCGGCGTCGATCTGCTGGCGCTCTGCCGCGCAGCCGGCCAGCTCGTCACCAGCGGCCACATCGTCTCCGGCGGCTCGACCTTGTCGATGCAGCTTGCCCGGCTGATCGAGCCGCGCGACAGCCGCAGCCTCGGTTCCAAGCTCAAGCAGATGCTGCGCGCCATCCAGATCGAGCGGCGGCTGTCCAAGCAGGAAATCCTCGAACGCTACCTGACGCTGGCGCCCTATGGCGGCAACCTCGAGGGCGTGCGCGCCGCTTCGCTCGCCTATTTCGGCAAGGAGCCGAAGCGGCTCACCGTGTCGGAGGCTGCCCTTCTCGTGGCGCTGCCGCAATTGCCGGAAAGGCGCCGGCCCGACCGCAATCTCGACATTGCCCACGCCGCGCGCGACCGCGTGCTCACCCGCATGGTCTCGACCGGCGCGCTCGGCGAACGCGAAGCCGCGCGCGCCGCGCTGGACGATGTTTCCGGCCTGCGCCGCAAGCTACCGGCGCTGGCCGCGCATGCCTCCTATGCCATGCTGCCCAAGGCCGTGCCCGGCAAGCCGCTGCAGCTCACAATCCGCAAAAGCGTGCAGCAAGGGCTGGAACAGGTGGCAAGAGATGCCGCCAGGAAGCTCGGCCCGAAACTTTCCGTCGCCATGGTCATGGCCGATGCGCGCACTGGCGACATTCTCGGCGAGGTCGGCTCCGCGAATTTCTTCGATGCCAGCCGTTCCGGCTGGATCGACATGACCAAGGTGGTGCGCTCCCCTGGTTCGACGCTGAAGCCGTTCATATACGGGCTGGCCTTCGAGCAGGGGCTGGTGGCGCAGGAAACCATCATCGAGGACAGCCCGGCCGATTTCGGCGGCTACCGTCCGAAGAATTTCGACATGGGCTACCAGGGCGACGTCTCGATCCGCCAGGCGCTGCAATTGTCGCTCAACGTGCCGGCGATCCGCGTGCTCGACGCCGTCGGTCCGGCACGGCTCACGGCACGGTTCCGCCAGGCCGGCGTCAACCCGATTCTGCCGGTCGACGAGGCGCCGGGCCTGGCGATCGGGCTTGGCGGCGTCGGCGTGACCTTGCGCGACCTGGTGCAGCTCTATACCGGCCTCGCCAATGGCGGCAAGATGCATACGCTGCATGACGGCACCGAGCCGGCCGATGCCGAGCGCACCACCGCCACCATCCTCGACGACCAGGCCGCCTGGCAGATCAACGACATCCTGTCCGGCGTGAAGCCGCCGGAAGGCGCCATGCAGCGCGGCATCGCCTACAAGACCGGCACCTCCTACGGCTATCGCGACGCCTGGTCCGTCGGCTTCGACGGCCGCTACGTGCTGGGTGTGTGGGTTGGCCGCGCCGATGCCAGCCCCATCCCCGGCCTGTCGGGCTATGTCTCGGCAGCTCCGATCCTGTTCGAAGGCTTCGTCCGTTCCGGCCTTGCCAGCGTGCCGCTGCCAAGCCGGCCGCCGGGCGTCTTCAACCCCAAGCGCGAGGAACTGCCGGTGACGCTCGCCCGTTTCGGCCCCGGATCGGATGGGCTGGTGCAGGCCACCGCCACGGAACCGGCACCGACCATCATCTTCCCGCCCAATGGCGCGCGCGTCGACCTTGGCACGAATTCCGCCGATGCCACGCCGCTGGTGCTGAAACTGCAAGGCGGCCGCGCGCCGTTCCGCTGGCTCGCCAACGGCAAGCCGCTCGCCGGCATCGACCGCCGCCGCACCGCGACCTGGCTACCGGACGGCACCGGCTATTCGACGCTGACCGTGATCGACGCGGCCGGACGCGCGGCGAGCGTGAAGGTGTTCGTCGAATAAGATGCGGCAAGCGATTCAGGAGATTGAGTTTCTCCGCCTGATATTCGGCGCGAGGCACCCCCCTCTGGCCTGCCGGCCATCTTCCCCGCAAGGGGGGAGATTATTCGCTTCGCGGCCTTCGCCAATCTTTGACGATGGCAGGAGAAGCGCGGCGCCGAAACTGCCAATCTCCCCCCTCGCGGGGGAGATGCCCGGCAGGGCAGAGAGGGGGGCCTCGCGCCGACCTTTGTCGGGAGCATTCTTCGCAGCGCTTGCGCTAGCAATCGCGAGCCCTCCCTCGGCTTACGCCGACCCCCTGCCCGCCGGCTTCGTCAGGCTCGCCGATATCGACCCGACCATCCGCCAGGATGTCCGCTACGCCGGCCTTGAAAACTTCCTGCACCGCAAGGCCGACGGCTATGACGCGCCGGTCTGCGTCCTGACCGCACAAGCGGCCAAGGCGTTGTCGACCGTCCAGAAAGCAATAGCCGCCAAAGGCCTGACGCTGGTCGTCTTCGACTGCTACCGACCCGCGCGCGCCGTCGCCGACATGGGCAGATGGACAAGAGAGGGTGGCCGGCCCGATCCGCAATGGTATCCGACAGTCGAGCGCGGCGATCTCATCGCCAAAGGCTATATCGGCGAGTTCTCCAGCCATTCTCGAGGCTCGACGGTGGACCTTGCTATCGCCGAGGCCGTCAATAAAAGCGAAGTTCATCCGGCCTGCGGTGCGCCGGACGGCGGCACGCTCGATTTCGGCACCGGTTTCGATTGCTTTGACCCAAAGAGCGAGACCGCCAGCGCCTTGATCGGCGCCGAAGCCACCGCAAACCGCAAAACCCTGCTGACCGCCATGCGCGCCGCCGGCTTCCGCAACTATGCGCGCGAATGGTGGCACTTCACGCTGGCCAAAGAGCCGTTCCCAAAACAGCGTTTCGATTTTCCGGTGACCGCGAACTAAGACCTGTTGATATTCAGGATTCCACATCGGGCTTGATCATGATTCAAGCTTCGGATGGAACGATTCGTGCTGA
>NZ_VFTK01000060.1:0-24273 GCF_006439495.1 Mesorhizobium sp. B3-1-8 | reverse complement strand
TGGTGGCGCTGTCGCTGTCGGTCGAGACGAGCGAGATCACCGGGGCGTCGTTGGTGCCGTTGATGGTGACGGTGACGTCATGGGTGGCGGTGCCGCCGGCATGGCCGTCGTCGGTGGTGACGGTGTAGGTCAGCGTCAGCGTCTCGCCGACGGCGAGGAAGTCGAACGCCTGCGCGGCGGAATCGAACGTCCAGGTCAGGTTGTGCGTATCGGTCGGATCGGCCGCCAGCCCGGAGGCCGGCGCCACGCTCAGCATCGCCTGCAGCTGCGCATCGCTCAGCCCGCCGGTCGGACCGGTATGCGAAATGCCGGTGACGGAGCTGGCAACCGTGTCGCTGAGATCGGCGTCGGTGATGGTCAGCGTGCCGGTCGCGGTGAGGCCCGCATTGGTCTCGGTCTTGGTGGCGCTGTCGCTGTCGGTCGAGACGAGCGAGATCACCGGGGCGTCGTTGGTGCCGTTGATGGTGACGGTGACGTGCTGGCTTGCCGTCGAGCCGTGGCCGTCGTTAACCGTTACGGTGTAATGCTCGACCACGCTCTGGCCGGCAGCGAGGTACTGCGCGGCGGCATTGTTGAGGGCGTAGTGCCACTGCACCGAGCCGTTAGCGGCGTTCGCGGCTTCACTGACAGGGTCGAGCGAGAAGGTGCCGAGCGCAGTTTCGCCGGCGGTCGGAGCAAACGAAGCGGTGTGGCCGTCGCTGAGATCGACGTCGTTGAACGTGATCGTGCCGGCGGCGTTGAGGGAATCGATCGGCGAAGGCGTCGTGTCGGCATCTTCGACGACCGCGCCATTCTGCGCGCCGCTGGTGATCGAGACGACGTCGTTGGTGCCGGTGACGGTGAGGGTCAGCTGCGCAGTATCAGTAAGCCCGTGAGGGTCACGCACGGTGTACGTAAAGACTTCAGTGACAGTGACCCCTTCCGCCAACGCGTTAGTGTCCGCATCGCTGTTGTTGAGCGTGTAGGTATAAGTTCCGTTCGCATTCAAGATCAGCGAGCCATAGGTGCCCGCCAATGCAGATCCGACGGTGCCGGCGCTTCCAGATCCGGATTCAGGACCTGTGCGGACCGCCGACACGACCAGCGACGCATGGCTGTCGTCGGAATCCGTGTCGTTGGCCAGCACATTACCTGCCGCCGTGGAGACGCCCGAAAATGGTGTATTCCCTGGGCCAACGCCAGCCTCTCGCAATCCATTGGCATCGTCGACACCGACGGGGGCGGTTGGGTCGACTCCGTAGCGCACCTGCTCAATCGCGGAGACCTTGAGGTTGATTGTGGTGAATGTAAATTCTGCTTGACCTGCCTGGCCGGTATTCGCGTTCGAGTTTGCGGCAATGAAGGTACGAAACTGAGCAATTTCAGCGTTAAACGCTGTCATGAATGACGTATTTAATAGTTGATCATTGCTCAGATAGATAACAAGCGTATCGATCTCGGCAGTGCCTTTCGCAGCATTGCCATTACCGCCGTCGTAGACGTCGTAGCCGGAAAAGGTCGTTTGTCCGACCGTTATCCCCGTGCCGTAGACTTGGGTACCAATCTTGTACTGATTTTCCCATGCTCGATAGATAAGCGTGTCCGCTCCGGATCCGCCCAGGACTGTATCGAAACCACTGCCTCCATCGAGCGTATCTGCGCCTGACCCACCGTTCAGGCGGTCATTTCCAGCCCCTCCCGACAGCAGGTCGTCGCCGCTGCCGCCGACCAGATTGTCGCTGCCGCTTGTTCCGATGGTCGTTGCCATGCCCCGTCCCCTGTCTCGCTAGTTGTTCTTGTCGGTCAAAAATTGCCGATGTCGACCTGCCGCTGCGGCGGCGTGGTCGCTCAAAAAAATGTGTCCTATGCGGGCAAATTCGCCATCGCCAAAAGACGGCTGATCCCCCGCGAGAGCGACAGGATCAGATGAATTCGAATTCAGCCCAATGACATTTGTACCGATGCGAAACGCCCACGCCCGCAGGTCCGCCGGACACAGCTTGACGTCTGATGAATCTTTGCAACCGCCTTCCGCGGGTTTCTTTGCATCGGTTGAAGCGGAAAACTCGCCATCGAGGGAGCAAAGTGTCTTTGCGGTATCGTTGCTCAGCGCATTGTGTGAAATAATGACCAGGAGGGCAGGAGTGAGGACGACTGTATCTTCAGCAAAATTAAAGGCGTCGTCGCCGAACTCTGGTATATCGGAAAACGATATCGTCGTCCTATCGGCGCCTGTGACTTGATAATAAATCAACCTTGTCCCCACCCATTTTACTTGTACATATGTACAAATACAGATGCCCCCACACCTGTTTTACTGCCGCATTGAAAGCTTGGCCATTCTCCATCTAAAACAGTATGATCAACATGCTAGTTCGTCCACTCTCAGTGCGAAGTCTAGTCGCAGGTAGCGGCACAGTGCCGCGATCAGCCAGATATCAAAATGGCCGTCCACATGCAGTCTTGGCTCAACAATGCTAGCTGGCACGACTCTGCTAGCCGCGCTGCGCTCCCTTTAGCCCCCCTTGGCGTCGCCCATTCCCTGATTGTCGGTCGGGCTCTTTTTTAGGAGATGCTTATGTTAACACATTCCTAACGCTAACAAAGAGCAAGCGTCAACATCCAAACGGAGGAACAGTTAACGGCCGAAAGTAGTGCATCAGCAGGGCCAGCTGCCACGCCGGAGAACTGGCAGCACGAGAGCGGAAGGAAAAGGGGTCCGATGACCTCATTCCCTCGCCAGGTGCGCTTGGCCATCTCCTTTGCGCACCCCTTGACCTTCAGAGCCCTTGAAGCGCGCTCCTGCCATCGCAAAACCTATGTCGCGGTGGCGCGCACGCTGGCGGTGATCATGCAGGCCATCTATGGACCGGCCGCGCGGCGCAAAGGGAGTTCGAGGGGTGGCCTATTTCGATCCGAGGCAATCTATCCGGCCTCGCACGGGAGCCGATGCTCCCGGGCCATGAAAGTAATCCGCATACACCTGATCTTTCTATGTGGCAGGCCTCTATCGGCCATGCGTGCGCATCCAGGTCCCAGGTGCGCCGGGAAGACCGCTGTGACATCAGTTTCAAGTCACCTCGCAGGCCTTGGCAGGAACAGAAAACATCTGACGAGTTACAGCACGGACTGCTTATGCGGTTCGAATCCGTGCGCAAACGAACGAGCGTGGTAAAGCACGCTCCACGCAATGCGCGCGAGCTTGTTGGCCAGCGCCGCTGTCCAGGACGTTGTGATGGAGCCGCCGGGCTGCGGCGCTCAACCATCCATCAAGGCCAAACTTGGCTCGACCCCGAGACCGCGGCGCGGTGGCCGACGAGCCTGCCGCGAACCCGATGCAGGGCCTGAAGATCGAGCTGCTCGGCGCTCTTGATTGGCACGAAGCGCATGGTGGGCCGCTGCACCGCTTCGGCAATGGCCTCGGCGTCGCGGTAGTCGTTCTTCTGCCGTTTCCGGAAGGGCTTGACGTCCTGTCTCGGGATTAGCCGAACGTCATGGCCGACCTCACCAGTCGACGGCCAATGTAATGTGCGCCGGCATAGGCTTCGACGCCCACCAAGCACGGCGGGGGGTGGCCATGTACCGATCCAATCGTCCACGCTGCAGTTTCCACGGGGCGAGTTCATCAGCCGATTGACCGGGTATCCGTCGGACCATACGCCTGAGCACATCGCGCAGCCAGGCGTAGGGCTCGACGTCCTTAAGTTTGCGGGTTTCGATCAGGGAAGACAGCACCGCCCACCGATGGGGGCCGCCGTCGCTGCCCGCGAAGAGGTGGTTCTTGCGACCAAGACTGACCGGACGGATCGCGCACTCGACCGGGTTGGTGTCGAGCTGGATGCGACCGTCGTGCAGGAAGCGCGTCAGGCGGAACGATCATCATGTTCCTGTTCCTTCGCTTTCAAGATGCTCGCGAACTGCATCCGGATCGCTTCCGGTAGGGGCGAAGACGCGCCGGCCATCAGGCAGATCGATCGCCGTCATTCCTGCAGGCGGCTGCACCAGGCTCTGCAGAAGGCGCACCGCCGCGGTGTCATCGCCTATCGCCACAGCCGCAAGCTTGGTGCGCTTCTTCTGCGCCACGCCAACCTGCACGCGCCAACGGAACAACAGCCCCGTGGCGATCCCGTGCTTTCGCGCGACCTGCGAGACGCTGACACCTAGCCGGTCGCTCTCCAGCGCAATGGCGGGCTTTTCCGCGTCGCTGAAGAAGCGCCGGACAGGCTGCCGGGGCGCAACCAGGATCATCGCTTGGTGATGCCGTCAAGCTTGATTCCGTCGGCGTTCCATTAGCACTAGTGCTAACGGCCGGGCGGGCGGAGGGATGAAGATGCGCCCGCCAGTCGATTTCGACCCTCGTCCAGTCGGTCTCGCCATATGCGCAAGCTCGTCGGCGAAAGATGCAGCGCCGCGGCATATTCGCGAACACCCATGCCGCTCCAGTTCATCGCCTCGACATGCATCGCCCAGTACGCTTGGACAGCACGGTCGCGCACATCCGTGCCCACCGAAAAGCGCAGCCGAGCCCGCTTTTTCTGCCGCTTCGCTCGCTCTTCCAGGCGCTTCTGACGGCGCAATTCCGCCTGATATTCCGCATGCTTACGAGCCGCCTCGTTGCCCGCGAAGTACTTCAGCCATCGATCGAGCGTGTCCTTCGTCAGGCGATGCACACGGCAATATTCGGTCCGCGTCATACCGCTGCGCTGCCACGCCTCGACGTGAACCACCCACCAGGATTGCCGCGCCTTGTTCTCGAAATGTCTCAAATTCAACGGAGATCCTCCATGCTACGAAGGAGCCCGACATGTCGCGCGAATGCACTACTCAATCTGGGTGCAGGGACCGGACGCTTACCACAGCCGGCAACAACCGAGGGAGGGCAAGATAAAAGGGCGCACATTGTGCTGCGGGCGGTTGGTTGTATTTGCTGTATTTTTCGCTGTCTCCCACACATTGCGGCACCTTGGTGCAATGTGTGTTTTAAAATCAAGCGATTGATGTTATTTGGGAATTAGCACATTGCGGGGGTATTACCTGCTCGGGCTCGCAATTCGCGGCGGCGTTGTGTTGATGCCACGACGCATCGGTCCCAGGTTCGCCCCGACCTCGCTGAACGACTGTATTGGGGCCGAAAGGTGAAGGTCCGCATTGGGTTCAATACGCTCGAAAGGCGCTGATGCGTCCATAGCTGCGGAACCCCGCAAGTAGGTAGCGATTCGCCATCCCTCAACTGGAGGTCCTGACTTCCGTTTTCTGATCTCTCGGTTTGCCTTCGCCCGCCTGTTAGAGCGGCCGCCGCGCTGTCTCGTCGCGGCACGCCGAGGATGATACGGACCGCTTCCTAACATTCGGCGACTATTTCGCAAATGCCATCGATTCTTTCGTGAACGAAGAGGATTAGCGTTCCAGGTTCGGAGGTCGCCCGGCCTCTGATCCTCGCCCTCACGATCGAAACCTTAGCAATGGATTATGTTCCCGGACGAAATTGCTCCCTCCCGCAATCGGCCACGTGTCCCTAACGGTCAACGTTGCGGCATAGACGACGCGACCGGCCCTATCCCTTACGGAAGCGGTGCAGATGCTGTGGCCGACTCTTTCGCTTGGCGTCCTCGCCATCGACACTCTGCGCGTGGTCCGAGTGACATGCCGCTATTGCAAGTGCCAGCCATAATTATCAGCCATAATCAGAGACAGGTATCGATCGGGGTGGACGCCCAGCTGCTATCGCCGCTTGCTGACGCTCCCTGCCCACAAGTTGCGTTTGGCAATGCGGGCTTCTTGCTCCTCGGCAAGGTATCGAGTGTCGGCCACCGCCAATCCGTGTTTCACCAGGTCCCGTCCGAGATCGATGCCTGCCACGAAGCAGACGCCGAGGTCGTCGTTATAACCGTCCTTGCCCTCGACGATGCAGGATACATCGCCTGAGGCGATAAGATGTTGGATGTGGTCACGCGCATACTTGCCGCAGGGCCAGATTTTGCCAGCGGCATCAAAACACGCCTGCGAAAGTTTGGGGGCATCAAAACCGAGCAATTGAATTCGTTTTTTGTCATGCCACAGCGTGTCGCCGTCCTCAGCAGACCAATGCTCTCCTGCGGACACCCGGCCACAGGTGAGCACGAAGGCAAGGGTGAGGATCAACCTACACATGGCCGTGCTAAACGCACATCCCCTACGGCAGTGGCATCGGTGTGTCGGCGAGCGTTCTGAGATAGGCGATCACGTTCAGCCGATCGGCCTCTTCAGGCACCCCGCGAATATCCATGTTGACGCCGGGCTTCGTCAGCGTGGGACCGGCGAGGAAGATGTTCAAGTCCTCGTAGGTCCAGTCTCCCTCCCAACCCAGCAGGGTCTTGGAGTAACGCTCGAACTTCGTCGATGCCTTGTCGCGACCGACGACGTTCCAAAGGTTCGGCCCGATGGTGGGAAGTTCCTTTGGCCGCACGACATGGCAAGGGGCACAGGTGCTTGCAAAGAAGGCCGCGCCCTTGGTGGGGTCGCCCTCCGCGAGCCGGGCGGAAATCGGCTCCGGTTTCAGGATGACGACGCCATGCTCCAAAAGGTAGGCGGCGATGTCCTCATGATCATCGTGCTTTGCGAGATGGTAGGCCGTGATGATGCCCGGCCGTTGATTGGGATCGCCCTGGACCCAGATGGTGTTGACGTCAGCGCCCGCCTCGACCAGCACCTTAACGCAGTCAAGGCAGCCACTGGCGACCGCGAGGGTCAGCATCGGCTCTCCCCGCGTCTTGCCGTTGGCGTCGGCACCATGCGACAAAAGCAGCCGGATCATGTCGGCGGCGTTCTTCAGCACGGCAACGGTCATCGGCAGGCCGAGCACCGCTTCCTTGTTGACATCGGCACCACGCTTGATCAGCAGTTCCGCCGCCTCGACGTGGCCGCTGCGCACAGCCAGGAATAGCGGTGTTGCCCCCTTCTCCTGCTCCTCGATGTTAGCACCGGCATCGAGCGCCGCCGTGATTGCAGTAAGGTCGCCGCTCTTGGCCGCGTCGTGGAGCGCACCGCCATGCGCTGTTGTGACGGCACATAGCAAGATCAGGAAGCTTGCGAATAAGCCCCGCATTTCGGCATCCCTCCGCCGATCAAGGAGGAGAATATACCCGATAGGCGCGGGCTTCCAGCGTATATTAGCGTAGGCTAATGGTATATAATGGCCTTGACGACATAAGTTGCCGTTGAGGGCGGCCCCCAATCGATGCATGCAGTCAGGACAAGACAGGCAACGTGCTTTGCAGGTGTGATCGCCACGGCTGCGGCAATTGAGGGAAGTGCGGCGTTAGCCCACGGCCCGGATGAAAATTGGGGCTATCCACCGGCTTGCTGCCACGGCGACCCGCTCACTGGCGACTGCGGGAAAATTCCCAGTTCAACTGTGACGCCCCGGCCAGATGGCTATGTGATTATTCTGCGTCCAGGCGACCATCATAAAGTCACGCGTCGGAACCGCTACTTCGTGCCGTACGAAGTCGTAATCCCCTCGGGGGATGACAACTTCCACATCTGTCTGCATCCCACGGAAGAAGACGAAAACTGCTTCTTCGCGCCAGCGGATGCAATGTGAATGTTCTTCTAGCTTCGCCCGATTGAACCAGTGCCGGGCGGGGCGAAAAAGCACGTCCATCGAAACCTGTGATAAGCCTCGAAACTCATGTGTGGGGTCAGCGTCCGATAGAACGTCATCAGGCGCTCGCAAATATGATATTGATCATCCGGCGAGGTCTGGACACGCTCTCTGGGAATGAACCACTCCGGCTCTTGTGGCTCGTTTAGGTAGAAGGGGCGGGGCGGCCGGACGAAATAGCCGTCTCTTTTCATCCTGACATGGCTTGGATCGATAGGATGACAGTCATTGCCTCCACAGCAGTCGTAGTGAAGAACGGGGTCCGTCTTACCCGTATACCAATCGTGGGCCTCGGCATTGCCGATCAGTGCGAGCCACGCCAATGCGAAATACCGCTTTGACTGCGTCATCGAAATCCCCTCGCAACCTGAATACCACATTAGACATCGCTAATCTTCATTCTTGAGGTCGCATCGGTCGCCGCATAGGTCCGGCGGCCGCCTTGTCTAATCAGCCTCCCGAAAATCCTTCAGTGACGCATGGCGAAGCTTCTCCTCGCCCCTAAGAAACTTAACCCGCCCTACAAGACCCGGCTTGAGCCACTCGGCCTTCTGGGCAGAACTTACTACGCAAAGCTCGTCGAGCAGATGAACGCACGTCTGGCACCCTATCTGCTCAAGCATGGCGGATCGGCAAAGGAGGCGCTGATCGCGGCCGACTGGAAAACGACGAGCGGCGAAAACGGCTGCACATAGCCGAAACTTGCCTTCCGGTCTCGAAACGAAGTTCTCGACAAGCAACCCTTTAGCCCTTTTGAGCGCATTCATCGCTGCTGTTGGTACATTGGACTGTCGGCAGCAATGCGCGAAGCTATTCCTATGCTGGGACTTCATTGCCGTGCGTCATCGGCCTGGCAACTGACCGATCATGTTGCAATCGACCGTGGGGCCGGTACGCTCGGTGTACGCGGCGTGGATCACCTGGTCCTTGTTCATGGAGATTTCACGAACCAGCTTTCGACGGACCGCGGTGGCGAACATCGCGGCGTCGGTGACGCCGATTGCAAACGCGTCCGGTCCGCCGATGACGCAGCGCTCGAAATAGGATTGCAGGCTGGAGGGATCGTACCGCGCAAACCAGTCGGCCTCGCCAATGCGGGGTAGTGCGATAGGCAGCCCGTTGATCGTCACACCTTCCGCGAGAAGAAACTGCCGGATGGGGTCAATGAGTGCTCCGGCATTGTTGGGTCCGTCGCCAGAGACGTCAATAACACGGCGCGCGCTGCGCAAGCCGCTCATTGCGAATAGGCCATTCGCGGCCTGCAACGCGCCGGAAATCGACGTTCCGCGGCCTTCAGTCAACGACAGAGCTGCGAGCCTATCCGCCAAAGTCAGAGCGTCCTCGCGGCTTTCGACAATTGTCCACGGCACGATGACGGTTTGCTGATTTGGCCCGGCCCACTCCAGATAGAGCACTGCGATTCTTCCCAGTTCTCCGGCCCTGATTGCCATCGCGATGTCCGCGTGGCGGAAAGCATCAACATAGCCGTCGCGCTGCACTTTTTGCTCAATTCTGCTCATCGACGGCGAGACGTCCACGGCAAGGATCAATTGCAAATCGACTTCGGCCAGGCCGCCTGCGGGACGGCCCGTCGAGTGAGCCTGTGACGCTGTCGCGAAGATCAGGGTGAGCAGGAAGGCGCCCGTGAGCCGCAGCACTGGTCTTGCTCCCATGGTTGCAGCAATCCGTACTAAGCAGTCCATAGCGAACCCCTCTCACCGACAATGGAATGTGAAATTGTCGGTCCGGGGCATTCGCCAAGTCACGAACGGCTTACGATCATTCGCCGAAATCCGCGCTCCCCGCACGGTCTGAATGATGATCAGTCTTCGCAGCGCGAAACCGTGCTAGTATGGGACTGCGGCTTCGTGCTTGAGGGGAACCGGCTTGAACAGCTCGCCGCCCATGACGTTCGTGCTCAACGGCGTGACCGCCGACGTGAGCAGGGAGACCTTGCGCGACCAGTTCAACAGGACAATCGCAGTTCGCCACCAGACCTTCGCGGTACTTCGCCACCTTCTGGAGAACGCTGATCGCGTCATCACCAAGGACGAGCTGATGAAGGCGGTCTGGAATGGGCTAGCCGTCACCGATGACAGCCTGGTCCAATGCATTCACGAGATCCGTGCGGCGCTCAACGACAGTCGCCAGGCCGTCGTGCAGACAGTGCCGAGGCGCGGTTACAGGTTGGTCCTTCCCTCAAATGCCGGACCAAGATTGATTACAATTCTGGCGGCAGAATTGGCGGCCGAAGTCCGGCCCGCAGGCAAGGATGAGCGGAGCATTGCTGCACCTACCCCGGCGTACAGGCAGGTCCTTGATCGGCTGCTGATAAAACATGCCGGTCGTGTCTTCGCGAGCGTCGAAGAGACAGTCCTTGCGGAGTTTGCTGGCCCTGTCGAGGCGTTGCGGTGTGCGAACGAGATCCAGCATGAGGTCGACTGGCGGAACTGCGACATTCCCGAGACAAAGCGGCTGCGCTTCCGCATCGGCGTTGACCTCGGTTACGTCGTCGCCGAGGGCGACCACCGCAGGGGCGAGGCCGTCGAGGTCGCAGCTCATCTTCAAACCTTGTCACGCCCCGGCGGAATTTGCATCACGGAAGCGGTCCGCGCCCAGGCTCAGGACCGCCTCTCGCTGGAATTCATCGATCTCGGCGAGCACAAACTGAAGGATGTCGCCCGTGCCTTGCGCATCTACCGCGTATGTCTTGCGTGCGAGGAACCGGTCAGGTCGCCATTTCGCGGTCTCGACGCCTTCGAATTCGAAGATGCCGATCTATTCTTCGGCCGAGCGCGGGCGATTGCCGCCTGCACTGCCAGACTGGAGCAGCAGGCAGCAAACGGCACGGCATTCCTGCTCATCTACGGAATGAGCGGTTGTGGCAAGTCTTCCCTCCTGCGCGCTGGCCTGCTGCCGTCATTGACGCGACCTGGAGCCGTGGCAGGCATATCCTTGTTTCGCCGGTGCCTGATCCGCCTCTCCGAAGGACCGGATGCATTCGCTGTGTTGGCTGCGGCGCTGCTTCACGACGCTGCTGTGCCGGAGCTGTCCTCAGAAGCAACAGCCGCGGATTTCGCTCGACTCTGCAGGGACACGCCGGATCGAGCCTTGGCGATGGTCCGACAGGCACTTCGCAAGGCCGCTGGGCCGGCCCGCTCGCAGATCAGACTGCTTGTTGTCATAGATCAACTGGAGGAGCTGTTCACGACGGAGAAGCAGCCGGCGACGCGCGAGGCCCTTGTGCGGTTCATGGCGGTGCTGGCCGCGAGCGGACTGGTCTGGGTGATAGCGGCGATCCGTTCGGATTTCTTTCACCGCTGCGGTGAGGTCCAAGGTTTCTCGGCGCTCAAGGACGGCCTCGCCAGCTACGAACTTCTGCCACCAACCGGCCCAGAGATCGCGCAGATGATCCGCGAACCTGCGGTCGTGGCCGGGCTCCGCTTCGAGGAGAGTGCCGAGTTGGGGCGGCTCGATGACGTGCTGCAGGCGGCAGCAACTGCGGACCCCGGATCATTGCCGCTTCTCGAGTTTGTCCTCGACGCGTTGTACCAAGCCAGTGGCGACCGACGCGTTCTCACCTTTGCGCACTATCGTGCGCTCGGCGGGCTCGAAGGCGCAATCGCGCGCCGCGCCGACGAAGTCCTGGACTTGCTGGCGCCCGGGATCCAGGAGGCCTTGCCCGCGGTGCTGCGCGCCCTCATCACGGCGAACCTGGGCGATGAAACAGTCACGGCACGTGCAGCGCTGTATACCGAAGTCGCGGGCACTCCCGCGCGATCGGCCCTCGTCAGGGCATTAATCGAGGCCCGGCTCCTCGTCAGCGACGAGGACGTCGCAGGGCATGTCTTCGTTCGTCTTGCACATGAGGCCCTGTTGAGCCGTTGGCCGCGCGCCAGTGACATTGTGAATGCAAACCGCAACTTCCTCGCGACGCGCGAACGCCTGAGGGCTGACGCCCACCGATGGCACCTGGAAAGCAGGAATCGAGAGCTTCTCCTTCCGTCCGGCAAACGTCTGGCGGAGGGCGAAGAGTTGATGCTTTCAAGGCGGGAGGAGGTCGACGAAGCCGTCCTTGAATACATCGAGGAGTCTTTGCGTGCCCATCGGCAGAAGGAGGAGAAGGACCGTCACGCAGAGCTAGCACTGGTCGCGGCCGCCGAAGAGGCAAAACGCGAGCGCCTGGAGCGGGAGGCCGAGCGCCGGAGCCTCGCGGCTGCCGCAGCAAACCGGCTTGCCCGACGGACACGGAACGCCGCTGTCGTGGCAATAATGCTCGCTCTTATGGCGGGTGCAGGCGCATTGGTCGCCCTCAAAGCGCGGGAGGAAGCAAGGGGCCAACGCGATCAGGTGCTGCGCAATCAGTTCCTTTCGCTCTCGTTCCTTTCGGAGCGGTCCGCCGCGGCAGGCAACACCGAGGCTGCGATCCGGTTGGCACTTGAGGCGCTGCCGTCGAAAGAGCAACCCGAGCGGCCATATCTCTTCGAGGCGGAAGCAGCCCTCTACAAGGCTCTGCTGGCGCACCGGCAGATCAAAATCCTCCGCCCTGGCGCCAGTGTGGCGCATGCGGCTTTCAATCCTACAGGTGATCGTGTTGTCACCGCATCCTACGACAAAACCGCAGCCGTCTGGGACATCGCCACTGGTACCGAAACTGCAATTCTAAAAGGTCATGATGGGGCCGTGGAGAGGGCCGAATTCAGCCCCGATGGGACCCGTATCCTGACGGCCGCGAGGGACGGCACTGCACGTCTTTGGGACGCCGTCTCGGGAGAGCAGCTCTACATCCTGCGGCCACTAGGCAATTACCCGACGGCAATCTTCAGCCCGGATGGCACCCGGGTGCTGACGGCGGGGGAGAGCAGCGATGCAACGCTCTGGGATGCCCGAACCGGAAAGAAAGTCTTGGGTGTAAGCAGCGACGCATATACCCGTGCTGCTTTCAGTTCAGACGGCCGCAGCTTCGCGACGGCGGGCAAGCATTTTGTTTCGATCTGGAATACCGCAGACGGCGCGCTGACGCAGTCGATCCGAGTGGCCTCCTGGCCCTACACCCTGGCGTTCAGCCCGGACGGAAGCCGGATGGTGGCCGGCCCGTGGGGTTGGCATTCACACCGCGACACTTCCAGCCTTTTCGATTTGTCGAAAGGAACGGAGATCGCAAAGTTGGCCGGCAGCAAGAGCGACACACAATTGAACGGCGTGATTTTCAGCCACGGGGGTCAGCGGATCGCCACGGTATCCCTCGATGGCACTGCCCGGATTTGGGATGGAACGTTGGGAACGCTGGATGAAGTGCTCGGCCAAGAGGTTTCGGGGCTGAAGCCTGAGATCGATACAGATGAACGCGATGTGGAGATGAACGGTGCTTTCACCAAGGACGACCGCTTCCTTGCGACGACCTCGATCAATGGGCCGATCCGCATCTGGGACGCTGAACGCGCCTCGTTGGTGACGACGATCGCCGGTCACGAATCCTTGGTCGAGCATTTGGAATTCAGCCCGGTCGACAGCAACATTCTACTCACTGCTTCACACGATGGCACCGCTCGGCTTTGGGATGTCGACGGCGCCCTGACGACCTCGCTCTCACATGAATATCGGCCGACTTTCGCGGTTTTCAGTCCCGACAACGTCCACCTGCTGACCGGCGGCGGCGACAGCGCGGCGCACCTGTGGGATGTAGTGAGCGGGCGCGAGATAATCCGCCTCGACACGCATGAGATCATTCAAAGCGCCTCGTTCAGCCCAGATGGGAGGCGCGTCGCCACGGCATCTCTTGAGGGCGTGGTCCGAATTTTTGACGTGGCCACGGGACACGAGACCGCCCAGTTCCGATCAGATGCCGGACTGATCAAGATCCAGTTTGGTCGCGATGGCAAATCGCTTGTTTGCGCATGGATCAACGGCACCGCGCAACTGTGGGACGCCACGACCGGCACCGAGCTGGCCGCCATCAATACTAGCAGCAATCTGCCGCAAGCCATTCTTAGCCCTGACGGACGTCTGATCCTCTCGGCCAGGGAAGACAATGTGGGACACCTTATGACGACGAGCGGAGTCGAACTACGTGCTCTTGTCGGGCATCACGATCGCATCACGGCAGGGGCCTTCAACCCTCACGGTCAACTCGTCGCCACGGGCTCACTCGACCACACGGCCCGAATTTGGTCGACCACCGAGGGGACAAGCGTCAGAACGCTGGAGGGACATACCGGCGCGGTGACGGTGGTCGCCTTCAGTCCCGACAGTCAGTCGTTGCTAACCGCTTCGCGTGATGGGACCGCCCGGATCTGGAGCGTCTCAGGCGATCTGGAAAAGGTTCTCAGGGGCCACAGCGGCGCGCTGGACAGCGCCGAATTCAGCCCCAATGGCTTGTATGTCGTGACCGCGTCGACCGAAGATCGAACGGTCCGATTATGGGCGGCGCAATCGGGGCGCCAGATTGCTGTCCTTGGCAGCCAGGACGAAGCAACCTTTCGACCGGGCTTTACACGCGCAGCTTTCAGCGCCGACGGCACCCATGTCGCGATTGTTTCCGGCGAACAAAGGGTCAGCATCGTTCGCGTCTTCCAGACGCCCAAGGAGCTTATTGAATACGCCCGGCGTACCGTCCCTCGCGAACTGACCCCTTGCGAGCGGCGAAGCCTCTTCCTTCCTGAAGTCCCTGCAAACGGCACCTGTCCCGGCTGAGGTCGACAGCGGTCAGACTTTGCCCCTTAGGCCGCCTGCTGGAACCGCCACCCGTCCGGCCCCAAACGTGATGACCGAGTGAATCAATCTGGGTCCGGACGGCGTGACGCATAACCGTTGGGTTTGGCTTGCCCGTCGGATTGGCTCGGGTCCGACCACGATCAGAGCGTTCGCTTGTGATGTCTGCTTTTGGAAGCGGCGGAGGGGACCTTGACGGCTGCAATGAGCGCGTTGCTGCCACGTCGTCTTTGGGGCCGATTGCAGACTGTCGACTTTTCGTGGTTGACTGGGAATAGCCGCCGACCCGGAACAACATAACTGGAAGCGCGTCCAGTGGCTTGACATTGGCGAAGCCTGCTCGATCGGATTGAGATCCATGTCCAGCACCAGGCAAATTCGGATCATTGCCGCGACACTCGACTCTTTTTGGCATCCATTCGGAAGAATTCGGAACAAATGATGCAGCCTTCGAGACGCGCGCGAGAAGCTTCCCCAATCTGAGGCGTGCCGTCATGCCGACGGTGCAGAACCCCAAGGAGGGCGCGCCATGGACGTCGTCAAGTCAATTCCAGACACTGAAAGCGATTTGGCCATCCGCAAACAGGAGGCCTATGAACCGTTTTTTAAACGGCGGGGGCCGCCGCGCTTTGCAACCCTAGAGCAGGAGCGGCAACACCGAAAGGAGCGGCTCGCTGCCGGCTTCCGCATATTCGCGGAGTTGGGCTTCAGCGAAGGCGTTGCCGGACATATCACGGCACGTGATCCGGAATTCACCGAAACATTCTGGGTTAATCCGTTCGGCATGCATTTCGCACATATCACCGTCTCGGACCTCATCCGCGTCGACTGCTCAGGCGATGTGATCGAGGGCACGATGCCGGTCAATGTAGCCGCATTCGCCATTCACCATCAGATCCATGCCGCGCGGCCGGATGTCGTCGCGGCCGCCCACGCCCACTCCATCTATGGCAAGGCGTGGTCGGCGGTGGGCCGGCTGCTCGATCCGATCACGCAAGACGCATGCGCGTTCTATGAGGATCACATCTTCTTCAATGACACGCGGGTGCTGATCACCGAGGCAAGCGAGGCGGCCCGGATCGCCGGGGGCCTTGGTGCCCACAAAGCGGCGATCCTGCGCAATCACGGTCTGCTTACGGTCGGTGAAACTGTCGACGAAGCAGTCTGGTGGTTCATTTCAATGGAACGCTGTTGCCAGGCGCAGTTCCTCGCCGAGAGCGTGGGGACGCCGCTGCAGGTCGATCCGGCCAATGCCCGAGCCGCTCGCGCGGTGAACGGAACGCCCACCGCAGGCTGGTTTCAATGCCAGCCGCTCTGGCAGCGCATCCTCAGGCAGCACCCCGAACTTCTCGAATAGGCTGGCGTGCCACAGAGGGAGACGTCTGATGGGTGATGGCGAAAGCCATCCCCCTTTCCATCTCGCCGTCACGATCGAGGAACGCCTGTGCCCCGTTATCCGCCTCGAAATAGGAGGGACGTCACTGCCCCTATCCTGCAGCTGGTCCTTCAAATGTTGGGATAGCAGATGCTCGACAGGCGGGCGCAAGGCGCAAACCTTCTGGAGCCAATACGCGAGGCAAAAGCCGTCAACGAATTAAATTAATGTCCATCATATTAGCCATAGTTGCGCAGGTGACTTGCGAACGAACGGACGGTGGCCGATAGTGTGATCCCGCATCATTCCCCATCGAGTTGCGAAGCCGCATTCCCCTCGGTTCGGCGCTTCTGATCGGCAATATAGGCAGCTATATGGCGGTCGAGCGCTGCGCGAAATTCTTGATCGCGGGGGCGCGGAGTGCTCACTGGGGTTACCTGGGTGGTCTCGGTCCCAAACCCGATACGATCGAAAACAACAGCGGACATTTTCGGCTCTCCTGTCTCGAAACACCTTGTCAGCGTGAACCCGGCGCGCGGCAAGGTCGCGGGGCCATGGCCGAAAAGTTCCGAAAAGCTCCAAAAAGATGTTAGTTTGTTCCATGATGGGGAAGCGTTTCGCCTTCGGCCCGTTCGAGCTCAATCCGGAGGCAGGAACGCTGCTCCGGCAAGGCGTTCCCGTTCCCGTCGGCTATCGCGGTGTGTTGCTGCTGGCAGCGCTGGTGATGCGAACTGGGGAAGTTCTGTCAAAAGCGGAGCTCATGGACGCGGCTTGGCCGCGCGCGACGGTCGAGGAGAGCAACCTCTCCGTCCAGATCGCATTGCTGCGCAAACTGCTTGGGCGGGCGTCCGACGATGCCGAGTGGATCGCGACCATACCGCGGATCGGCTACCGCTTCGGCGGCGCGGTGGAGTTCCTTGACGCGACCTCGACCCCATCCGACAACGAGGAGGCTGGGCCCTCCATCGCCGTGCTGCCCTTTGCGAATCTTAGCGACGACAGCGAGCAGCAATATTTCGGCGACGGTCTCGCCGAAGACATCATCACTCGCCTTGCGCGGCTGCGCTGGCTCTTCGTTTCGGCCCGCAACTCTTCCTTCACCTATGGCGGTAAAGCGGTCGACGTGAAGCATATCGGGCGCGAACTTGGCGTGCGCTATGTGCTCGATGGGAGCGTGCGCCGTTCCGGACAGCGGCTCAGGATTAATGCCAGGTTGAGCGATGCCAACACCGGGCGCCAGATCTGGGCGGAGCGTTATGATGCGGAAATCGCCGATTTCTTCGCGCTGCAGGACGAGATCGCCCAAAGCGTGATCGGTGCCATCGAGCCCAGGCTCTACGTGGCCGAGCAGGAGCGTTTCCAGAGCCGGTCACCCGGCAGCCTGGACGCCTGGGGGTTCGTCATGAAGGCGATGCCCTATGTCTGGACCTGGGGTTCGATGCCGGATTTCGAGATCGCCGAGCGGCTGCTGAAAAAAGCTATCGACATCGACCCCGACTATCCACACGCCAACTGCCTGGTAGCCTGGGGCCTCGGCGCAAAGGTGATGCTTGGACTGGCTGATGCCGAAGCCACCTTGTCGACTGCCCACGACATGGCGCAACGGGCGATCCGCAGCGATCCGGAGAACCCTTGGACGCACTTCGCCGCAGGCTTCGTGCATATGGCCTCGCGCCGTTTCGATCCTGCCGTTAAAGCCCTATCTGAGGCGATCACCCTCAATCCGAGCCTCGCCTACGCGCACATGATCCTTGGATCGACCTATGCCTATGCCGGCATGCCCGACGACGGTCTGCACCATGTCGCGCTTGCCGACCGGCTCAGCCCGCGCGACTTCACGCAGGCGGGCAGCCTTTCCGTCATCGGGCTCTGTCATTTCATGGCGGGGCGTTATGTCGAGGCAGCCGAGTTCGAGCGGCGCGCTGTGGATCTCAGGCAGAATTTCGGGACGGCTTGGCGCACCTACGCCGCCTCCGCAGGCATGGCGGGCGATCACGCCGCCGCCACCCACGCGCTGTCACAAACGCGGCGCCTACATCCATCCGTGTCCGTGGATTGGGTCGAGAAATACCACCCCATCATCCACGAAAAGGATCGCGCGCGCTATATCAAAGGATTACGCGTAGCCGGGCTCGACTGACACCGCCCGTCGCCGCCCGCCGTCAGCTCGAGCACGGGGTTGGAGAGGGCGGCAGATCGTGACGCTCGAGGCGACGTACCCGGGCGATGCCGAGTAAAGAGCTAGGCTGGAGCGGCCCATGACGGGACGCGGAGTTCGCTATGCGCCGAGAGCCGTCGGTCCGCTATCAGAGCGCGTTTAGCGGACAGCTGCCGTTTGGCCTCCGGCTAGATGAGCTGATCGAAGCCCCAAAAGGCGCAGGAGAGTTTGTTTTGAAGGATCGTCGGTCGAGGAAATTCAGCCTCCAGGTCACTATGCGGCTCCAGGATCGATGTTCTGGTTCATCCGGAAGATGTTCTCGGGATCATAGCGCCGCTTTACCTGTTGAAGACGTCCGTAAGCCTGAGGGCCAAACGCATCGCGGACGAGGTCGGCGCCTTCGCCATGGCCTGGGAAATTGAGATAGAGCCGGCCGGTCGAGTGTCGCTGCATGTGCTGCCAGAAGGTGCGCACCCAGCCGATATTCGCGTCGTCGTCCGAAGCCCTCGACCAGATCGCGTCGAGGCTCAGCATGTAGGGCATGGACCGGTCGCCGAAGGCGGTCGCGTCTTCCGGCACGCGCTGCACGTGGCCGCCGAATTTCCAGATCGAGGCGAAGGTCATCTCGGACGGACGTTTCGCCATCTGCCGCACGATATCCGCAATGACGCCGTCGTCGAGGCGGGAGAGATAGGTTGATTTCCAGTAGCAGCGGTCGCGCGCCTTCGGAAACAGCGCGTCGTACAGTGACTGAATGGTGCAATAGGGCATGCGGCCGCTGAAATCGACCAGCGGTTCGCCAAAACCGCGGAGCGGCGCTACGATCCGTTCGCCTTCATCCGCCGGGCCGTCATACACATGCGCAAGTGACACTACGCGCCGGCCGCGCGCGGGCTCGGGGAGGGAAGGATCGTCAGGCAGCATCGAGAATTCAGCGAGTCCGCTCAGCCGGTCCGGTGCCGTTTCCATGAAGTCGCGCCAGCGCGCAATGACCTCGTCCGCGCGTTCCTCGGGATAGGCGGGGCCACAGAACATCAGCTCAGATTCGATCGGGTGCAGCTTGAACTCGAAGCTCACCACGACACCGAAATTGCCGCCGCCGCCGCGGAGCGCCCAGAGAAGATCGCGGTTTTCCGTCTCGTCAGCGCGGATCAGCTTGCCCTCGGCGGTGACGACATCGGCCGCGACGAGATTGTCGACGCAGAGGCCATGAGTGCCGCGGAGCCACCCGATGCCGCCGGACAATGTCAGGCCCGCAACGCCGGTCGCGGAGATGAGGCCCCCCGGCGTGGCACGGCCGAAAGGCGTCGTCGCGGCGTCGACATCCGCCCAGGTCGCACCGCCACCGACGATGGCGCGGTCGAGGCCGGGCACGACGCGCACCGCGTTCATCGGCGACATGTCGATCATCAATCCGCCGTCGCAGACCGCATAACCCGCGACATTGTGGCCGCCAGAACGGATGGCGATGGCGAGTCTGTGCTCGCGCGCGAAATTTACCGAGACCATGACATCGGCGGCGTTCCGGCAGCGGGCGATGAGGGCTGGGCTTCGGTTGATCATGCCGTTCCAAACGACCCGGATGGCATCGTAGGCCTCGCTCGTCGGAACCAGCACCTCGCCGCGCATTCTGGAGCGAAGGTTTTCGATGCTGGCTGGCGAAAGCGAAGGCGTGGTCGTCGCGTTCATCGTCCCATCCTCCGTTTCCAGAATGCTAGCGCGGAACGAATGCGCCGGCTAAAGTCGAAAACGCAACGAAACGGTCATTTCTGCCATGCCTGAACAGGTGGCTCCGTTCAATGTGGCGATCCTCGCCGTGCCCGAGGTCACGGCTTCGGCGCTCTACGGGATGGTCGACCTGTTCTCCTCGCCGGGGCGGGACTTTCGCTTCATCACGCAGGGCATGGCCGGTGACCAGCGGATGCGGCCCTACGTCGTGGCGCGCGGAGCAGACCGGTTTCGCGCTGCGAACGGCGTCTGGGTACATCCTGATCACACGATTGCCGACTGTCCGCGTCCTGATATCGTCTGCATCCCCGATTTCTTCGTCAATCCGGGCGAAAGCGTCGCCGGGCAGTATGACCCTGAAGCGCGCTGGCTGAAGCGCGTGCATGAGGAAGGCGCGCTGCTGGCGAGCGCCTGTTCAGGCGCGGTGCTGCTGGGCGAAGCCGGGCTTCTCGCGAACCGCGAGGCGACAATCCATTGGGGCTATGTCGACACGCTGACGAACAACTATCCCGGCGTAAAGGTGAAAGTGGAGCAGTCGCTGGTGCTGAGCGGCGAGGCGCAGCGCATCGTCATGGCTGGCGGCGGATCGAGTTGGCAGGATCTGGCTCTGTATCTGATCGCGCGCTTCGTCGGTCTTCGTGAGGCGATCGAGGTGGCGAGGGTCTACATGCTGCAATGGCACGACCTCGGCCAGCAGCCCTTCGCCACGCTGGCGCGCTCGCGGCAGACCAGCGACGCAGTGATCAAGCAAAGTCAGCAATGGGCGGAATCGAATTTCCGCAAGCCGGCACCGGTCGCCGTCATGGCGCGCCTGTCAGGTTTGCCCGAACGCTCCTTCGCGCGTCGCTTCGCCAAGGCAACGGGCATGAAGGCGTTGGACTATGTTCACGCGCTGCGGCTCGAAGAAGCCAAGTGGCTGCTGGAAACGAGCGACGAGGCCATCGAGGTGATCGCCAACGAGGTCGGCTACGAGGACACGAGTTTCTTCGGGCGCCTGTTCCGCCGCAAGGTCGGTATTACACCGATGCAATACCGCTTGCGCTTCGGGTCGTTGCGCCGGGCGGTCCAAAACGGATGACCGCGGATAATCCGGCAAGGAGGACGTTGATTTCATCAAGGGCAAATGTCCGCTTCCGGGTAATCGGCAAACACCTCTGAACGACCGGCTTGAGGCGCGAAGCAGCCGCTCGCACGCTACAGCGCCTGTTAATGGCGCGCGGGCGAGCGGCTTCCGCCAAGAACATTCCTATGAACTGAATCCAAGGCGCGCTTCTAACGTCTTCCTGCGTCAGGCCGTTCTCCCGCAGAATACGCGCAGAATTAGCTGACGCATGGCCATGGGTCCGACAACATTATCAACTTCTCTATTCGTCAGGCTCAGACTTCGATCTCTGCGGGTCAGCTGAGGGTCGTTTCAGCAGTTCTGCGACATCCACACCCAGCACTTCAGCCAGTCGGTCAACGACGTCGATGCTCGCGTTGTACACGTTGCGTTCCAAAGCGCTGATATAGGTGCGATCGATCCCAGCCCGGTGCGCAAGCTCTTCCTGTGACAGGCCTCTAGCCCGCCGCAAGGCTCTTAGGTTTTGCGCGAACGCTTCTCGGATTTCCATGAATCCGACACCAGCGCCTTGCAGAGTATTTCACCACGGAGTATTCTCTACAAATCACATTCGGAAGGCCGAGCTCCTTCATGGGGTTTGGACCCACTGAGCGAAACTTGCCTCGCGAAAGGAGACCATGCTGTGGCAGCGAAAAAGCCGAATGTTCTCGCCGCAAGCCGCAACGACACGGAATTGCAACCGGCAGCCCTACGCGATCCCGCACTTCTGCTGGTGAGCGATTGGCAAATGGCTCGGTACATCTCCCTGCTGCTATGTCGCGTGCAGCAGCGGTTGGAGAGCCAAATCATAGTCAATCCCAGAATTCAGGGATTGGCCACAGATTCTCCAACGCGAGTTCGAGACCGACCGGCGCGCACTCTCGGTGGTCCACAGGAGTACGCGGTTGCGCGGGAGGCAGAGGTCTTTGCGATGACCGAAGCTCTTAAGCTTCAGGATTCTATCCCTGAGGTCGCGGCAACGTCGCTCATTGGCGTCGTCGCCAAGTTAGAAATGATCGTCGGCGCCGACCGGGATATTGGTGATCCTACCGATTTCCCTTGGCCGCATATAGCTTCCGTACTGAGTGACTTAAGAGCGATCGCAGGAGGTTTGCCGGTTGGACACCGTAGCCGGGAAAGGACGCGGCGCGATGTTGCCAAGCATTGGGAGTCCGCAGTCAAGCTGGTCGCTGCGCTGGGAGAGGAAGGCGCGGCCGAGTACCGTTGGTGATGTAGCGGGTCTTCTGAAACGCCGAAACCGCACGACGCAAGTCATTGCACGCTGTGGCCCTACGACATTAACTTCGCGCTTTCCTTCGCCGTCCGGAGGAGTCTGATGGCGGGTCGATCCACCATTGGGAGAGCGACCGGCATGTCGGAGAAAACCAGCACCGGGCCACAGGCTTTGCTTCCGGCGAACGACAACGGCGACCTCGCCAGCCCCGAGGGTCGCGCTGAAAGCGTGGCGGCGGCCAAGATGGATCGGGTGGTGCTGGATATCGCCCGGCTGATCGGCCGGCAGCTGGCGCGGGAAACATTCGAGGCGGGGCTGGCGGCCAACGACAATCGGCCGGGCCGCCGAGAGGGAGAGGGTAGGGGGCAGGATGGCGAACCCCTTTAACTAAGAGAGAGTATCCGCCGCCATGACCCGTGTTGCACTTTATGCCCGCTATTCTTCTGACAGCCAGCGGGATGCCTCCATCGAAGACCAGTTGAGGCTGTGCCGCGAGCAGGCGGCGCGCGAGGGCTGGAGCGTAGCCGCAATCTATGACGATGCGGCGATCTCCGGCGCCAGCACAGTGCTGCGGCCGGGCATCCAGCAAATGATCCGCGATGCCCAGCGCGGCCGCTTCGAGGTGGTCCTGGCCGAGGCGCTCGATCGCATCAGCCGCGACCAGGCAGATGTCGCCACTCTCTTCAAGCATCTCAAATTCGCCGGCGTTGCCATCGTTACGTTGACCGAGGGCGAGATCAGCGAATTGCATGTCGGCCTCAAGGGCACGATGAATGCCCTGTTCTTGAAGGACCTTGCGCTCAAGACCCATCGCGGCCTGCGGGGCAGGGTGGAGAAGGGTAAGGCCGGGGGCGGGCTGTGCTACGGCTACCGCGTGGTGAAGAAACTCGATGCCGCAGGCGAGCCAGTCCGCGGTGACCGAGAAATCGTGCCGGAGGAAGCGGCCATCGTGCGCCGCATCTTCCGCGAGTTCGCCGCCGGCAAGAGTCCGAAGGCGATCGCCGCTGACCTCAACAAGGAGGGCGTTCCTGGCCCGCTCGGCCGACACTGGGGCGATACCAGCGTGCGCGGGCATGTAATCCGCGGTACCGGCGTCATCAACAACGAGCTCTATACCGGTGTACTGGTTTGGAACCGCCTCCACTTCATCAAGGATCCCGCCACCGGCAAGCGCGTGTCGCGGGCCAATCCGCCAGCGAAATGGATCCGCACCGAGGTGCCGCATCTCAGGATCGTCGAGGACGAACTGTGGCAGGCCGTGAAGGAGAGACAGAAATCCATCGCCAGCCAGTTCGAGGCGGTGGCTATCGCCACGCGCAAGGCCCGGGCCAGAAAGCTGCACACCATGAAGCGGCCGGTCTCCCTCCTTTCCGGGTTGCTTACGTGCGGCTACTGCGGAGGGCGCTACGGCCTGTTCACACGCGACCGTTATGCCTGCCTCAACCACCAGCGCCGGGGCATCTGCGACAACAGCCGCACCATCACCCGCCAGAAGATCGAGCAGCGAGTCCTCGCAGGCCTCAAGGAAAGGCTCGTCTCTGCCGATGCCGTGGCCGAGGCGATCAGAGCTTTTGCCCAGGAGACCAATCGCCTCAACCAGGAGCGTCGCGCCCAAAGCGAACAGGACCGCAGAGCGCTCGACAAGATCGAACGTGCCATCGCCGGCATGATGGCCGCGATCGAGGATGGCCTGTACCAACCTTCGATGAAAGCGAGAATGGAAGACCTGGAGAGGCAGAAGGCAGAGATAACCGCGCGTCTGGCAGTGGCGCCCACTGACGTGCCCGACCTGCATCCCAACATCGCCACTCTTTATAAGAAGCGGGTCGAGCAGTTCACGCAAGCGCTGGCCGACCAAGAGGATGGACGTCCAGCCGCCGAGGCGTTGCGCTCGTTGATCGGACAGGTCGTACTCACGCCCGGCGACAAGCGCGGTGAGGTCCACGCCGAGCTACGCGGCGAGCTGTTCGGCATTCTCGAACTCGCTAAACCTGACCAAAATCAAACGTCTGACGGTGTTATGACAAAAGTCGTTGCGGGTCCCCGCAACCAAACGCAAAACGGCCCGCTCAACGCGGGCCGTTTTGCGTTGGAGGATCGCGGACGGACACAAAAGGGCCACCAGGCTCTCGCCAGGGCCGAATCATTCCCTCCACATTGGCGCCGAGTGCGATGCTCGCTTTGATCTGCGGCCGACGAATGCGTGTCGCGCAAAAGTGTGCAGCGGTTTTGCGATAACGACATGCATGAAAACAAAGCCTTAAAGTGCGTCGCCTGAATCCGCTCCACAGTACACGACGCAAGGGTGAGGACGGCTTGAAGTGATTTGATTGGAGGATTCTTC